>JBFMGH010000376.1:0-5888 GCA_040752795.1 Cyanobacteriota bacterium | reverse complement strand
ATATTACCTGAATACACCACATCGCTGTTCTTGAGTAATGAATAAATACGTGAGCTGAGATTAAAAGCACTAAAGATATTGCTGCAATATTTCTTGAATAAATATTTCTAACGAATAAATAATATACAGGTATAACTAACATTGCTAAAACTGCATAAGTAAGTCTTATAGTTGACAGACTGGCTCCAAAAATCTTGGTGGCAATGCCAACCGGGATAAATGAAAAATATGATATTGCCCAGTGGCCTGAAGAAGAAAAGAAGTTGATATTAAAGAAGTTATTTGCAATTTCTTTGCCTACAAAATATTTTGCAGGCATATCTATTATTAGTAATGTAGGAATATAAGTATTGTAAGGTATAGCTAATAAAGCTATAAAGATGATTGCGATTGTTAAAAATATTATCTCTTTTCTGTTCAGGCTTAAGGGTTTAAGGTTTATTTTTTTATTATCAATAAACATAATGGTTAAAAAGCTTAATATTAATGAAATTAACCAGATAATCATAAAATAGAATCTATAGTCTTCTTTTAAAATATGTATTTTAAAGTATAGAAACCCTATTCCTCCTATTGCGCAAGTAAAAAAAATACTTGAAAGAATAATATTTCTTTTGGCAAATAATTTTTCAATATTTTTTTCTTTGAATAAATAATTCTTAGATAGTTCAATATTATTAAAAGTTTTATAATACGTAAAAATAAAAAGTATAATTGAAATAAAATACAACGAAATACCTATTATAAAAGCTGTATCGTAGCTTGTTAACTTTAAAATGCGGTTAATTAAAGGGTTTAATATAATTGGTATATCAACTGCAAGATGTTTGTTAGAATAATAAACATATAATTGTGCTATAAATGCTAATATTAAAGACACTGATCCCATTATAAAAATTGATATTTTATCTTCAATTATATATTTGTTATTATTTTGCATCTAATAAATCTTTCAATAGGTTTCTTTAATAGGTTCAAGCATTATTGCAGATACAAAAATATTGCCCCCAGATAAATAGTTAATTTGAGTAACGTCAATAGAATTAATTTTTTTAATTAGTTTAAGATTTTCATTATAAAAACAAAGAGTATTTGCATTTATATCAGCTACAACATAAGAGTTATTTGCAGTTTTTCTAACATAATAAGGATTTTTTGATTTATCAAAAGAATACTCAGTAATAAAATTAAAATTATTATCAATTTCTATAACACTTTCAAAACACGATAATAAATATCTATTGTTTTCCAGAACTTGTAAGCTAGTTGGCCTGTGGCATAAGTTTTCAGGTGTTTTTCTAACTATATTATTGTTTTTATCTACCTCTATAACGATTGATTGATTATCAATAGCAAGTAAATAGTTACCATTTTTAATTTTTCTGGCTTCTGAAACAAGGTTAAATTCATATGTTTCTTTCTTAGGGTTAAGTTTTAAATTTTCAACTTTAAATAAAGTTCTGCCAATAGAGTCAACTTCTATAACCGATATCCCATCCCACAGAAACACAAGTAAATATGTATTATCTATGGTCTTTTGGATATATTTTAAAACAATACTCGATAATGAATAAGTAAAAAATATTTTATCATTTTGGTCTAAAGCAAAAAAAGACATGCTATTACGGTCTGCTATATAACTATTACCCTCACTGTCTTTTGAAAAGCAAACAGGGTAAATAAAATCTTTACTTTGCCAGAGTAAATCTCCTTCAGGAGAAAACTCCATTATTATACCTTCTCCAATTTCAACTGGTTTATCTGCTGCTTGTTTATGCTTGAATAACTGAAATAATATCAGTGCTAATAATAGTGAAACTATAAATACTATAATTGGTTTAATTTTTAATAACAAAACCATATTTAACATTCATAACAATCTGCAGACAAAAAAATTATACTTTAAAAAAATTTTTGAGATATTAGTAAACTGCTCTGACACAATTTCTTAATTTGATTTTATAAAGATAAAGAAAAAATTAAGATTTTAAGTTTTATCTTTTCAACTTTTCTAATTATTTTAAATAAAAATTAAAACCTTAAAGCTATTATAAATAAAGTCTATAGGGGTTTGGTTGGCTTGATTATACTGTGATTAAACCTTTCTGGCAAATAATGGTTTCTTATCCCGCTATTTATTGCTTTAAAGCTAAACATATGTAAGCAGCTTTTTTATTATCCTCATTCAAACTAGAATACAAATAATATCTTAAACTGTAGATAACCAATTTGACTAATTATAACAAATGTCTTAAAGTTCTTTATTAGCAGGTATTTTCAAATTATTTTTTTTGTTGAATCAACATAAAATGGCAATAATAAAGTTTTGTTAGGTAAATTAGAAAAATAGCAAAGTTATGAAAGATTTTTTTAATTTTAAGAAGAGAATGGTTAGACTTTTATTTTTCTTTCTATTGTATACATCTGCATTTGCAGTTTTCAATAATTTTGCTATTGCCAGTATTAGAGATTGGCCAATGTTTGGTGTTAATGTTCAAAGAAGCGGAACTCAAAATTATAGTGTGCCTGCTGCTAAAGGACAACTAAAATGGAAATTTGATACAAATTCTCAAGTTAATTCTTCGCCAATTGTTGCTGATGATAAGGTTTTTTTTGGTACTGATGAAGGTATTGTGTATGCGTTAGATATTAATAGTTCTGAACCAGTTTGGTTCTTTCAGGCGAATAATATTATAGATAGTTCTCCAACATATTTTGATGGTTATTTATTGGTTACTTCAAGAGATAACTATATTTATTGTCTTGATGCAGAAACTGGTGAAAAAGTATGGGATTTTAAAACGGATGATAGTATTACTTCATCAGCAATAGTAGTAGATAAAAAAGTTATTTTTGGCAGCTGGGACAAAAATTTATATGCTTTAAATCTGGATGACGGTGAGCTTATTTGGAAATTTCAAGGTGACAATAGATTTGTAGGTTCTCCTTCAAGTTTAAATAATGTTGTTTATTGTGGTAATAATGATAAAAACTTATATGCTGTAGATATTAATACTGGAAAACTAAAATGGAAATTTGAAACAGGAGGATTTATTTATTCTACACCTTCTGTTTCAAACAATATAGTATATTTTGGCAGCTGGGATAAAAAGGTATATGCTCTTAATGCTTCTAATGGTTCTGTTATTTGGTCTAAATTAACTGAAGGATATGTTATAACGTCACCTGCTATCCATAACAATCTAATAATTATAGCTTCTGATGATCAGTATTTATATGGACTAAACTCTCAAAATGGTGAGTTGTCATGGAGAAAGTTTATTGGTGGCAAAACAGCAGTTAGCTCTCCGGCCATTTCTGATGGCACAGTTTACATAGGTAGCACAGCAAAACTGTTTTTTGCTGTCAATGTTTCAAATGGTGCACCTCTGTGGAAATTTGATACTGGAGGATATGTCATTTCTACTCCGGCTGTTTATAAAGGGAAGGTCTTTTTTGGTAGTCAGAATAACTGTTTATATTGTCTGGATTGATTGTTGTCGGGGGAACTTTGATTACAACTATAATTGCTGTATCTAGAATAAAAGAAAAATATATCCTGGAAGGGATCAATGAATACATTAAAAGGTTAACAGCTAATTGTAGAATAAGCATAAAGGAGGTTGATTCGGAAAAAATAAAACCATCAGTGCCAATTAAGAAGATAAAAGATCTTGAAGCGGCTAAAATAATGCAATATATAGGTATTGACTCGTGTATAGTCGCTCTGGATGAAAATGGTAACCAGTTTTCAAGTGTAGAGTTTGCACAATTTCTTAAAAATAACTTAATAAATTCTGGCAAGCAAGAGGTGTGTTTTATAATTGGTGGTGCAAATGGGCTTTCACAAAAGATTCTTGAAAAAGCTGATTATACTGTTTCTCTGTCTAAATTAACTTTTCCGCACCAGATGGTTCGTTTAATAATTTTAGAACAGTTATATAGAGCTTTTAAGATTATTAACAATGAACCCTATCACAAATAGAATATGATTTGGAGTGATCATAAATGGAAAAACTTAAGCGAAAGGTCTTTATTGAAACAACATTAACGCAGAGTTTTGGCGGCATGATGCCAATTGAAATTGAAGAAAATACTATAGGAACTTTATATCAGAATAAAAAAGGCGTTAATTATATTGTTTATGAAAGTAATTTAAATTCTCAAAAGATTATTACAACTGTAAAACTTTACAATGATTCGCTTTCTTTAATTCGTATAGGTGACGTTCATTCACGTCAAATCTTTACTGAGGGCAGGTGGCATACTTGTTATTACTATGTTACAGGCAACTCATTAATCTTAAGGTCTCATACCAAAAGACTTGAATACCTGATTAGTCCTGAAGGTGGCTCGATGAATTTGTTGTATGATTTGTGGAGCGGACATTGCCATATTGGCCATTTCTGTCTGGATATAATTATGTGTTAACAAGGACCGGGTTAATGATAAAAAACAATATTGCTGATACTGTTAAAAACGCTTTAATAAAATCTGTAGATAAACATGAACTAGGAAGCTTAACAGAACTTACGGATGAAATCTTAGATGGGGTTTTTATTGAGAAGGCTAGAAAGCCTGAGTATGGAGACTATTCTTGCAATATATCTTATTTATCTCGTTTTGCAAAAATGCCCCCACCTAAAATTGCAGCAGAAATAATTAAAAATATTCACCCTGATCAACAGGAATTATTAAATATTACTGTAACTGCAGGTTTTATTAACTTTTCATTAAAAGCAAAATGGTTAAATAGTATTATCAGCAATATTTTAGAAGAACAAGATAATTATGGACGCAGTGATTCTGGTGGAAAACTTAAAGTTCTTTTAGAGTATGTTTCAGCTAATCCTACTGGCCCATTACATATTGGTCACGGAAGATGGGCAGCCCTGGGAAGCTGTATTGAAGAAATTATGAATTTTGCCGGCTATGATGTTGATACGGAATTTCTTATTAATGATGCCGGCAGCCAAATGAAAAACCTGGGCCATTCTTTATTTTTAAGAATATTACAGGAAGATGATTCTGATATTTACTTCCCTGTTGATAAAGAGGTAGATTCCAGAGCAGGAGCATTTTATCCCGGTGAATATCTTGTAGATATAGCAAAAGAATATATTAAACAATTCCCTGAAAAAGTTATTAGCTTTAAAGAAAAAGCTACTATAGATGATAATTTATATATACCTGATTCTGACATTATTAATGACCTGATTATTTTTGCAAGAGATATTAATCTTAAGCAACAACAGGATCTTCTAAAATTATTTAAGACAAATATTAATATCTGGACCTCTGAAACAGACTTGCACAACTCTGGAAAGGTAGATAACATTCTTGAATTCCTGAAAGATTCCGGATATTTATATGAAAAAGATGATGCAATATGGTTTGCTTCATCAAAATTACTTGATGAATACGACCGTGTGGTAAAAAAATCAGATGGATCTTTAACATATTTAACTGCTGATATAGCTTATCACAAAGATAAATATGATAGAGGCTTTGATCATTTAATTAATATCTGGGGTGCCGATCATCATGGTTATGTGCCAAGAATGAAATCAGCTGTTGTCGCTTTGGGTAAAACAGCGGACTCTTTAGAGGTCATTATTGGCCAGATGGTTAATCTTATTATAGATGGTGAGCAGGTTAGAATGGGTAAAAGAAAAAAAATGCTTACCCTTGAAGATTTAGTTAATGAAGTGGGTGTAGACGCCACAAGATTCTGGATGGTCTCACGCTCAGTTGATACAACACTTGATTTTGATGTTAATCTGGCAAAATCTGCTTCGGATGAAAACCCTGTTTATTATGTTCAATATGCCCATGCTAGATGCTGTAGTATTTTAAGAACTGCTATTGCAGAAAGAATTGATACTGAT
>JBFMGH010000375.1:0-2691 GCA_040752795.1 Cyanobacteriota bacterium | reverse complement strand
CCTGCTGTGCAGCAGGCTAAAACACCCTATAATAATTTAAAGCCGTATATCGTTTACTTCCGTGGATTGGTATTACTCCATACTTGAAAAATTATTATTAAAAATAATGTAGGAATTAATACTTCCAAAGTGTTGAAGGAGTTGTAAATTCTCTCTGTATTGATAGCTCAATTAGCTATAAAATATTAAAAATTACTGATAATATGAAATATAAAACACCTGATATTAGCATACAAACAGGTATAGTAAAGACCCATGTTTTAACAATATTGCCAACAATGCCCCACTTAACAGCAGAAGGATTGCTGGTACTGCCAACACCCATAATAGCAGATGAAATAATATGAGTAGTACTTAAGGGAATGCCAAAATGTGATGCAGCTAAAATAACACCAGCAGCGGAAGTCTCAGCGGCGAAGCCATGAATAGGTTTTAATTTTATGACCTTACTACCCATGGTGCGTATTATTCTCCAGCCACCCGACATAGTGCCCAGGCCCATAACAAAAGCACATAATAAAATCACCCATAATGGTACGTTGAATGTTTCAATTGCTCCAAAGCTAAACAATGAAAGTGTTACAATGCCCATGGTTTTTTGAGCATCGTTAGAGCCGTGGCTAAAAGCCATGATACCTGAAGAAATAAGTTGTAATTTTTTAAAATGTTTATTCATAATCTCTGGGTTAGATTTAAAAAATAGCCATAAAAGCAATAACATGAATAAAAACCCTATGATAAGGCCTATAACAGGAGAAGTGAACATGGGGATCAATACTTTTGTATTTAAGCCATTGAGGTTGACAACCCCGCCCCCTGCTTTGGCAATGGCAGCACCCAGCAGACCGCCAATAAGAGCATGAGAAGAACTTGATGGCAGGCCATAGTACCATGTGATCAGGTTCCAGATTATAGCCCCTGCGAGGGCGCATATAATAACATATTGGTCTACAGCGTCTTTAAGAACGATACCAGAGCCAATAGTTTTAGCGACATGTGTACCTGCTAGTGCACCGAAGAAGTTTAAAATACCTGCATAAATTACGGCATATTTAGGGGATAATACTTTTGTAGAAACAACAGTAGCTATTGCATTAGCTGAATCGTGGAACCCATTTATATATTCAAATATTAAAGCTGTTATGATAACAAATATAACTAATATTAATGATTCAGAGCCCATAACAAATTTTCATCCTTGCGAAAAATATTTATCAAAAGTTAATTGTGCTTAATAACAACATTAAGCAGTGTATCAGAAACACTAAAGCAAGAATCTAAAGCATTTTCAATGTTTTTATATATGTCTCTGAGCTTAATAACTGTTAAGGCGTCGTGGTTGCCGGAGAAAAGTTCGTCCATAGCAAGATAAAGTATTTTATCACCTGTGGTTTCAATTTCGTCCATGCGGTTATTAATTTCGGCTATGGCATTGATTTCATGGGTTTCTTTAAATTTAGTCAGCAGATTAACAAGTTCTGTAGTGGCTTCAATAAGTGTTTGAGACTGACTTATCATATGTTCAGTAGGTACGTCAAACCTGTAAACCCGCAAGTTGATGCAGGCCCTGACAGTTCTTTTAGAGATCTTCTTTAGTAAAGATGAAATAAGCTGAATATCTTCTCTATCGATAGGAGTAATAAAGGTTGAGCCTAATTTTAGAAGTGTTTCTTTGTCTATTAAAACAGCTTTGTGTTTGAGGTCAGTTATTTCTTCAAGTTTTTGTTCTGAAAGGCCTTCTTTAAGGATTTTATTATAGGTTTGAGCTATTTCAAAGGATACTTGAGCACCTTTTTGAAAGAGTTCATAAAAGATTTTTTCTTCCGGTGGGAGGATTTTTTTAAGAAAACCCAGTTTAGTCATTTGCCAGCTCCTTAATTTATATAATGTGATAATTTTACGTAAATAATGTAAAACTGGTCTATGGTTTGTATCTAAAAGTTATTGATTTTTATTAATTTGATACTAACTAAGTAAGACTTGTGCTTATACTGATCCTTGAAAGTAATTTATAGATTCCAGATTATAGAGGCAGGTTTTTTTGCCTGTTGGACAGGCAAAAAAACACTCTGCAAGCTTCTCGCTAAATACTGATTTGTGAATAATCCGGTCTAATAAAAAGAGTTCGCAGGTGTTTTTAAGTGAAAAGTCCAGGGTAATTTCTTATGGTTTTGTATAATAGTAATGGTTGTATACCCTGTAATATAAGTGCATGATGGGTGCGGTATGGCCCGCACTGCCTATGGTGGTTGTTATTCAGCGGCAATGAATATACTTAAATGGCTAATAAAAAGGTTGTTGAGGACAAATTGCAGCTTTAATAATTTGCTATAAAGGCTAAAAAATAGCAGTTATTTACTGAAACGGTTGTATATTGTAAAATTTTGTAACAATATTTCAAAAAAGGCCATAAAAATGCGACTTTTTGATAGCTCAGGGGCCATATATATAATAGCAGGTGTAAAACAAATAAATTAAAGTTTAATAAATTACTTTTGGGTTGTTTTTACAAATTTATTTATATTCTTAAATATTAATAAATAAAACAGTTCTATTAATGCATAACCAGGGTATGCACTAATAGTATTGAAAAATAGTTTTATATTGGTCATAGATTTCTCCTCCCGGTTGTTTTTATTTAATAGGTGCTATGTCACCTCTTTTTTATTTGACTTGATACTAAATAATAAT
>JBFMGH010000374.1:0-2437 GCA_040752795.1 Cyanobacteriota bacterium | reverse complement strand
TCATAATTAATAAAAGGTATTTAACTGTTTAAAAGTTAAATACCCTTCCATTAAGACAATTGCAATCTTAATAGGCGCTTAATATCTAGGTTTTGGGGACATATCTAAAAGACCGGAATATTGAAACTTTATTATTTCACAATCTCTTATAATCGTTTTACTTCCAGTTGATTTATGGGTTATTTCATAATGCGGATCACTCAAACTTTTCATTTTGGATATATTATAGTCATCTTGTTTGCCACAAAAATTAACTGTATCAATGCCTTCTCCTCCAAAGACTTCATTTAAATTATAACAACCGTACATTATCTGGAATATGTTATCTCCTTTTCCTCCGTATGCTCTATTATCACATCCTATTCCATTCATTATAAACTCGTCTCCACCGCCTTTGTCAACGGCTATATTTGTATTTTCTTTTCCTCCCTGATAAAAACGATCCTTCTTCTTCGTTCCCTGGTCATAATAATATGAGTAACTTTTTTTGTCCTGATGAATTTGCATAATTCTTTCTCCTCCATTAAATACCAATTAATTGGCCCTCGAAACCCTTTTGTTTAAAAAGTTTAACAAAGAAAGTCATCCCCAAATGTCTGGTTTTAATGATTAGTAGCCCCTGACCTTTGCGAATTCCCTTTTCTCCTCTTGCTTATATAAACACAAATTTACCCATCCGATTGTTAACTCAACCTGGCTATCTTTTATACTTATATAGCTAACATGAGCTATATCGATCTTTAAAAATAATTTAAAGCCATATATCGTTTACTTCTGTGGATTGGTAGATTCAATTTTTTAGTATAAAGCTTACGGTTTATGACATTTCGTCCCGGTGTCTTTATTCCAGCCTGTTGAACATATAAGGGCAGAATTAAAATTCGTTCCTATGCTTGTTTTTGGGTTGTAGATATCCTGAATTCCACTTGGGTTATACAATGCACCTGGTATAATTTCTCCACTTATTGGATCATATCTTGTAACCAGTTTTTCATAAGATTCTCCACCCATATTAACTTTCAGGGCTTCAAATTGTGTTGATACTTTACCATAAAAATCATAACCTAAATCATTTATACTCAAAAATAACTCCTGTGTTACACCTTTCATGCTATCTGAATACTTTGGATCATCCATTATTTTGTCATATAGCTCTATTGCTGAATATGCCAGGGTTGTAACTTTTGTATTTTGATACTGTGTATAATGTTTTTCTTCTTCACCTCTTGCCAGATCAATTCGTAAATTACTGAGGAATTTATTGAAATCATCAACATTTGAAGGGTCACTTATAAAAAAATCAAAGTCATATCCGGCTTCTTGCATTTCTTTAGGTATGGCCAACTCAGATTCTTTAAATTTCATACTGGCTGCTATAGTATTGAAACACCATTTTTCATTATAGGTACCTGCTCCATAAGAAGCAGTACAACTTTTACCACCAGACTCAAATATGTTTTCCATACTGGCCATTATATGTCCTATATTTGCAAGAAATCTGTAATCTTCAGCGCCTTCTTTGTCTCCGGCTTCATCAAGCTGGTCTGCTAGCTGGTTCATCAACATTACAAGCTTTTCTGTTCCGCCGGATGTTCCACTTGATTGTATAAATTCATTAAAATTTTCTGGGAGCCCATTTAATATAAATTCTCCATAATCAATTGCACATATATTATCTACACATTTTTCTATTGGTTTTTCGTTTGTGCCTCCAAGTTGACCCGCAAGAATTTTTCCATCTATAACATCTTGATCTGATATTTCTATAGAAGGTAAAAAGCTTTCTTTCGTTATACTTATACCTTGCTGACTTGTTATCTCGCCTTTTAGCATTTTTACAAAATATTCAAAATTATCATATATATATTTCCCTGTCACAAAAAAAACAGGGATAATTGCCAAGGCAACAAGCGCTATTATTATTACATATTGAGCAATTGAAGCACCTGAACTCTTTTTCATTTCAACATTACCTTTTGTATGTCTTTGTTATATTATATTAAATTCTCTAATTACCAGCTTTTTATGTCTTTTTTTAATTTTTTATAATAATTATAATTCAGCAATTTTTGTATCGACAATTTTAACCTGATCTTGAATCAATATAATTAGCTAATATATTAACCCTGTATTATAATATAATGCTGCTTGGCTTGTTTTTAGTTACCCATATAAAACAACGAAATACAGAAATTATAAGGTTCTAGCTTTATATTTTTTAAAAATTACCACTTATTTGTTAGAAATTTAGCTGTGGTTAACAACTCAGTCTGACAGACTGTATATTTTTCCAGAGTTATTTATCTATAATTACTAGTAAATTGGTAACATTTACATAAAATCTGTATCTACTGCTATATTTATACTTATCCTTGAAAGTAATCTATAAATTCCAGATTATAGAGGCAGGGGGTTTTTTTGGGGGGTGGGGGGCGCA
>JBFMGH010000373.1:11216-18399 GCA_040752795.1 Cyanobacteriota bacterium | reverse complement strand
GGCCCGCGCAGCGGGCCTTTTAAACCCTCCCCTAATTAACCACTGTTCTCTGATATTTTATAAAACATTAGTTATGCAGGGGTCTCTAATATCAATCTGGAGGTTTTTTTATGAGATTTTGTATAATTTTAACCACTTGTATATTGATGTTTTTCTTCTCCAGCAATTGTTGTTTTGCAGGAAAAATAAATAACTTAAATATAAATGCTTCTGGAAACTCAAAGGTAGAAATTAAAACTACAAAGGATTCCAGTATAAATAATATTAAGATTAAAAAAGAACCTGATAGCAAAGTTATTATCAATGACAAAGAAGTAGATTGCGATGAAGAAGACACTAATTCAGGTATATGCGAACCTGACAAATATTAAATACTACATATATCCTTTTATATAAAGGCTCCCTGGGTAACTAATCTTTGCTTAAGTTTATTTACATCAATTTCTGCTACATCCTTATTATCTTTTACAGCTATAGCAGCAGCTACCCCTGCAGCCTGGCCTGTGGCAAAGCATTGTGCTATTTCTCTCATACAATCAATCAGTTCATGTTCTATTCCTATTGACCTGCCTGCAACAAGCAGATTCTTTATTTTTTTAGGCAACATAACTCTATATGGCACATGAAGCCTTCCTATTTCAGGCATTGTAGTATAATAAGGGAAATAACAAATTCCATCTTCAAAAGTTTTGTTAAAGTCATTTTTTGTTAAAACATATTTTCCTTTTAATCTTCTTGAGTCTCTTACACCAAGCAAAGGTGCTATATCAATTAAATATGCATTTTCAAAACCTGGCACTTCTGATTTAAAAGTATCAAATAGCCTCCATGTGAGATTTCTCGTTTCTAATTCAGCCTGAGTAAGGTCTTCTGTGTTAGTAATATTTATATTATTTACATGACTAATATCAAACCAGCCAATAGATTCTTCTACATAAGTCACCCAGTGTGTAGGATTGATATAGCTACCAAATTTATCAAATATTTCAAAATATTCATATCTCTTTTTATTAATAAAATTGAGAGCTTTTTTAGTATTTATACCACCAATTCTAAAGCAGGCTGTAACATGCATAGCTTCTTCTTTTGACTTTTGTTCAAAATTTTCTTTACACCATTTTAAGCAATCTCCATCACCAGTACAATCAATAACTATATCTGCTTCTATAGCCTGTATGCCAGATTTAGATTCAATAATAACTTTATTAATTTTATTATCTTCAACAGTCGAAGCAACTGCATAAGAGTTAAATAAGAGTTTAACTTTATTCTCAACTATATGATTATCGAATAATCTCTTTAAAACTTCAGGCTCAAAGATAAAAAACCTGAACCATGGTCTACTTGATTTCATATTATGTAAATAATCAATAATCTCCTGGCAATAACCTTTAATTATCTGACCTTTATCATCATTATATCCACATAAAACAATTACAAGTCCACCGGTTGCCTGCCCACCTAAAAATCCATACCTTTCAACAAGCATTACTTCTGCACCCTCTCGAGCAGCACAAATAGCTGCACTTACGCCAGAAGGCCCACCACCAAGAACAAGAACCTCTGTTTCATAAGCAATAGGAACTCTTCTGGTTAAAGAAAAGTACTTCATTCAACCCCCAATTAACTAGTTTGTTTATTATTATCTTCTTCGGTATTACTGCCATTATAACCATTAGAAATATTACTTTTTGCAGAATCTGGCCTATATTGACCTGGCTTTTGAATAACTACTGTTGAACTTTCAGTAATATTAACCCTTGTATTTCTTAATTTTTCTTTAATTTCTTCATCCATATTAAAGCTGTTTATAAGTCTTTCTAATGCTCCGGTGTTAATCTTAAAAACTTTATCAGATATACCAACTTCATCAATAACTTTTTTCAATAAAGGAATGTCATATTGATAATTTTGACGTGTTGAGCAAGTTAAAAATTCACCTGTTGTGGCTTCTATTGCTTCACCGCCCTCATCAAAATAAATTTTAAAAACAGATTTTATATCACCCATTTCTGATTGTAATGACTGTATAAGAGATTGAGTCTTAAGATATCTTTCAAAAAGATAATGAATATTATTTATTTGGGACAATTGCCAGCTATACCTTTCTTCATACACAGCTCTTAATTTACCATAGACTTCAGCCAAAGCATAAGCATCTGCCATAGCCCTATGAGCATTATCAACTTTTGCCCCAAAACGGTTTAATAGAGAGGTTAAACTATGAGAAGGCTCATTTGGAAAGGCTTCTTTAAACATTAATAAAGTATCAATTCTGGCATTATTAAGCTCTTTACCGTATAAGGATAGTGATGCATGGTTTATAAAGCTATAATCAAAAATAACATTATGACCGATGATAGGTTTATCCTCAATAAAATCAAGCAGCAAAGGCAATACTTCTTCTATGGTAGGAGCTTCTAGTATCATCTCTTCGGTTATACCATGAATATTAATACTAGAGCTTCTAATATGCTGCATAGGATTTACTAAAGACTCATATGATTCAGTAATTTTATTATTAACTAGTTTTACAGCAGCAAGCTCAATAATTTTTTCTCTTCTAAAATCTAAACCTGTAGTTTCAACATCTACAACAATCTTTATATCGTCTTTAGGCATAAACAAACTCCACAGGTTATGTATATCAGCTTAAAGCAATGGTTTTTTAGAACAATTCTCAGATAAAACCTTGCATATTAATAACATAAAAATTTCATTTAACTAGAATTCTATTATTAAGTTGAAATTCAACTCTTAACAACATCAACCTCCAATAACGCCAGCTAGCGGCGAAGAAGCACTAGCATAGGCTTTGACAGGAATACGGCCAGCCATATAAGACTTTCTACCTGCTTCAACACCAAGTTTAAAGGCCTCAGCCATCAACTCAGGATTTTCAGCCATAGCAATAGCTGTATTAACAAGACAGCAATCAGCACCCATTTCCATTACTTCAGAAGCTTCAGAAGGCACACCAATACCGGCATCAATAACAACAGGAACATTAGATTGCTCAATAATTATTTTAATATTAGCTTTACTTTTAATTCCCTGACCACTACCAATAGGAGATCCAAGAGGCATAACAGTTGCACATCCAATATCTTCTAGATGCTTGGCTAAAATAGGATCAGCATTTATATAAGGTAAAACAACAAAATCTTCTTCAACTAAAATCTTTGCTGCCTCCAGAGTTGCTATAGGATCAGGAAGTAAATATTTAGGATCAGGAATTGCTTCAACTTTAACCCAGTTGTTAAGCCCCATACCCTTAGCTAATCTGGCAACTCTTAAAACTTCATCTACTGTTTTACATCCAGCAGTATTTGGTAAAATCCAATATTTATTTAGATTTATATGGTCCATAAGGCCAACATGCCCATCTGCACCTGAATCAACTCTTCTAATAGCAACTGTAACAACTTCTGCACCAGAAGAATTATGCGCAGCCTTCATTGTTTCAAAACTTTTAAATTTACCTGTACCAACAATCAACCTTGATTTAAAAGTTTTTCCGGCAATAATTAGTTCATCATTTCTTGTCATAAGCTTTTTACCTTCTTATATTTTGATTTTACTTATTGTTTAAATCTTATCTAAATAATAATACTCTCAGAAAAAATTATTTTCAACGCTAAAAGGTTAGTGATAAAAGTTTAAATAAACTTAAATAGCTTCCACATCAGGTCAAATGATTTTAAAAATTTATTAATTTTCTAAATATCAACATCCAATATAAAGATTTAAAACTAAGCTTTAAATTAAAATTGAAATAGTAATTAGTTATAGTTAGAATAGTTAAGATTTTAAAAAGAAACACTGTCATAAATTTTTTTAAAGTTAGGAGATGTTATGAAAAAGCTTATGGAAGAAAATCTGAGGAGAGTAAAAGGTGCTAATAACAGTGCTGTTTTGTTATTAGGTGCCGCAATAGTTATTGTGGTAATTCTAATTGCATTAATTGCATTTTTACTTCTTAAAGGTGGTTCAAAAGGGGTTGGAGGAGCATCTAATTTAGCATCCTATTTCCCTCAAGACACTTTAATCTATGCTGAACTCAATATTACTGAAGAAAAACTTAAAACCTTACAAAAACTTTCCGGAGATGCTTTTACTCTTGAGAAGATGGCAGAAGGTATCAAACATGCTATTAATAATCCATCCGATACTATTGAAGCAGTTGAATTGCTTGACGAACTAAGCAAAACCCTTGAGCCAATAGGCGCTATGGGCATGTGGGGAATGGATGCAACCACTTCGCAACCTGAAAAGGTTTTGTTAGCAGCTGTAGTAAAAGACCCTGATAATGTAGCTAAATTATTTGAAAAAGCAAGTGATGGAAACACTACTTTCTCACCTAAATCTATAGACGGTTTAGACTATTATATTTCTGACAAAACTGGCGGCTATGTAGTGTTTGATAATACATTGTTAATGAGTGATAAAGTAGAAACTCTACAAGAGGCAATAGCACTGCATAAAGATAAAAAAGATACCGTTTTATCAAACTCTGAAGCAAAAAATGTTTTAGAAAATCTACCTCCTGAACGCTTTTTCACAATGTTAATAAATACTGCCACAATAAATAAAATGACCGCTAATACACCAGGAATGAAACTTGGCGGTGACAATGAAACAATGCAACAAATATTTGAAACAATGTCATATGTTGGTATGGGTATAGATCTCCATAATGATGTACTAGAAGGAAAATTCTATGCACCATATAGCCTTGAAAGCATTACTAACCCTGAGATGAAAGCTAATCTTGGAAAAATCTTTGTTGCATCCAGTAAACTTGATGCACCTAAAGCTTTACCTGGCGATACTTTTATGTTCGTTTCTTTAAGTGGTGTAAGTTACTACATTCAAACAATTACACAAACCTTAGAACCTTCAAAAAGAGAAGAATATACTCAATTTAAGAACATGGTTAAACAATTCACTAAACTAGAAGTTGAAACAGATATTCTTCCTCTATTTGCAGAAGAATTTACATTTGGTGCCAGATGCGCAGGTACAGAAGTTGATCCTATTATCGTTTTAACTGCTAAACCTGAATCTATGCAGGTTCTTAATAAACTTGTCAGCACTTTAACAATGTTTGACCCATCCGCATCAACAAGCCAAAAAGACCTTGGAGGAAGCACTTTTAGCATTATAAGCTCTTCTCAAAGCCCATTTGACCTTGCTTTTGGAGAAGTAACTGATGTTATAACACTCGGAAAAGCTTCTACCTTAGAAACAGTCGCTGATGCAGTTAAAAACCCAGATAAATCTCTTGCAAAATCATCTATTTACAAGGATCTTAGTACATATGTGCCACAAAAGGTGAGCTTCGCAATGTTTATTAACTTTGATAAACTGGTTGAAGCTTCTAAAGCAATGAAACAAAACCCTGATAAAATTAAAGAACTTGAAAAAATGAGTGAAAATATGTCAGCTATGATTTTCTCAGCAACTAATAAAGATGGTAAATCTATTGAAGGTAATTTCCTGGTAAAATTTAAAGGGAAAAATAACCAGTAAAATAAATTAAAAGGCCGGTTGTTAACCGGCCTTTTTTAATCAAATAGTGATGAGGCTTTTCTATGAATATATTTGCCCCGGCCTTTTTTGCCAGCAAATCTATCATTTTTTATAATAACTTCGCCATTAGAAATAATAATATATGGTTTTCCAACAACCTTCTTACCTTCAAAAACACTATAATCTACATTCTGGTGATGAGTTTTTGCAGATATAGTCCATTCATAGTCAGGATCATATATTACAATATCTGCATCAGCCCCAACACTTAAATTGCCTTTCTCAGGATAGATTCCAAAAACTTTTGCTGGAGCTGTAGACATAATTGAAACAAACTGTTTTAAATCTATCTTTCTTTTTATAACCCCTTCTGAAAAAATCAATGGCACCCTATCTTCAACACTTGGAATACCATTAGGAATTTTAGTAAAATCATTTTTACCAGCCTGTTTTTCCTTGTGAAAATTAAAAGGGCAATGATCAGTAGCAACCAGTTCAATAACACCATTCATCAAGCCTTCCCAGAGTTTTTGCTGGTGCCATTTAGGCCTCAATGGCGGGCTGCATATATATTTTGCCGATTCAAATCCTCTCAATTCATATACACTTTTATCTAATAGCAAATAACCCGGGCAGGTTTCTGTTGCAACTCGAAAACCTGAATCCCTGGCTTTTTGAATTTTTTCCAGCCCCCCAGCCGTACTTAAATGTGCTATAAAAATAGGAGATTGAGCAAACCTGGCAAGTTCAATTACTCTTCCTACAGCTTCTTCTTCTAGAAAAGGTGGCCGGCTTAATTCATGATAGATTGGTTCTGTTTTACCTTCAACAATAAACTGTTTTATAAAGTAATCAAGTAGATAACCATTTTCACAATGCATACAAACCAGCATTTTAGTTTTATTTGATTCTTTAAGTAAGCCATAAATCTGGTCATCAGTCATCATATATTTACCAAGGTAAGTTGTAAAACTTTTTACTGAAGTTACACCATAATCAAATAACTCCTTAACTTCATTTAGAATTACATCCGAGGGATTTGAAATTGTTATATGAAAACCATAGTCGATCACAGCTTTTTCTTCTGCTTTATTTCTCCATAATTTATAAGCAGATAGTAATGATTGATTTTGATAGGGGACGATATAATCAATAATACTGGTAGTACCACCAAATGCTGCTGCTAATGTTCCTGTATAAAAATCATCTACAGAGTAAATATCATCTTTAATAGGAAGTTCCATATGAGTATGTGCATCAATAAAGCCAGGGAAAACATATTTACCTTCAGCATTTATTTCCTTTACAGCCGTATCATTTATTTCTTCAGAAATATGAGCAATTTTTCCATTATTAATTGCAATATCAGCCTTAAAGATTTCTGAAGATGATACCAGTAACCCATTTTTTATTACTAGATCCATACCGAGAACCCCTTATTTAATTTTATCTTTTGAATAAATTTTAAAACATTTATAATTATTTTTATATAAGAAACAAGACTTATGCTTCACTATATCAATACTCTAAATAACTCAGGATACAGAAAGAATGAATGCCATTAATGCCTTACTGACTATACTTATCCTTGAAAGTAATCTATAGATTCCAGATTATAGAGGCAGGGTGTTTTTTTGTGGGGCACCCGCAA
>JBFMGH010000373.1:0-11206 GCA_040752795.1 Cyanobacteriota bacterium | reverse complement strand
TTTTGTGGCTGGGTTTTTTGGCCGGCGCAGCCGACAAAAACACCCTATAATAATTTAAAGCCATATATCGTTTACTTCCGTAGATTGGTAAAAATTATTAATTCTTTCTATTGTATTAAAAAAGAGTTTTACATAAATCTCAAGCTTAAAGATTGCTATTATCAACAATACTATTCAACGAGTTATCGTTAAGAATTGTAACAATAGAAACCCTGGCCACACATTAAAAAAAGGCCAATAATATTATTTATTAATCTCTATAATACAGTAAAATGCATACATAAAGGGGGATTACAAGCATAATTAAAAATAATTAATATACTCAACAAATAAATGAATAGCTATTTTTGGCTAATAACATAATAAAATATATCAAATTTTACTATTAATTAATAACAATAAATACCGATAGATATTATATAGAGAGACAATCGATTTATGCTTTACATTTTCCATAAAGGCCTGATTTAATAATTTCTTAACAAAAACTTGGTACTAACACTATATTAATTCAAGCAAAATAAGGGTGTGATATTATGAAACGAGTTGGTTTAGAAGGGCAAGAAGCAGTTGAATTTATTTTAATAACGGTATTGGTGTTTTTTGGTGCATTATTTGTGTTGTTAGTCTTTGGAAATAAGATGGCTAACTTTTTTGATAAAGATTCATCAATATCTAAATCAGCCAATAATACTTCACCCATTCTATCTAAATCTTCACCAGTTCAATATTCACCAAATTATGTAACACACACAACAAATGACAATAACAAAGAATTGTTTAATAATGCAATAACCCAAAAAGAATTAGCCATAGAAGAATCAATATATTCAACCCCGGAAATAATTGAAAATTCTGATAATACAATCTCAATGCAGATTGGTAATTTAACTATTAATAACATACCAGAACAATTAAATGAATATATTCAAACATCCGGGGCTTCCGGTGGAACAAACCAGATTTCTACTGCTATTGATAGTGTGATAGCAAATTTGAAAGAAATGCAAGCTGAAGCCCCAACTAATAGTGATATTGCATCAATGATTAGCTACACTGAAAAAGTTTCTGAAGCCAGTAAATTAGTTGCCGATGCCGAAGAATGGTTTGAAACAGCCGCTAAACGTTTAGATTCTACTGGTGGCCAATCTGTTCCTCAAGATAATTTATTATGCCAGAACGGAAATATTAAAAAATCAAATAGTGGTTGTGATCAAACAACAGGAAATAAAGATTTTCTTTATACAAGATTGGATAATGTACTTAAACCAATGATTAATAATGAACTTAAAAAACTTAAAGATGAAAATAAAAACCTGCAAAAATTTTCTTCTAATCTTTCAAATCAAGATTTAATTAACATTGCAGAAATTATTGATACACTCAGTAATCAAATTGATGAGATAGGTGAAAATGTAAAAAAATCTGTCGATTGCCAGAAGAAAAAAATTCATAATGCTGAAGATCTAAAAAACAATGTTGCCAGCCAGTCAACAGATTTAAAAGCAAAATTAATAGAGCGTTTTAAAGATAGACTTCAGAAAAAGAAAGCCGGGCACACTGAAGAAACAGGTGTTGCTGTAAAATAACAATATTTAGCCAGGAGTAAATGATTTGTTTTCGACTTATAAGGAGCATTATTAATGAAATACAGAATTAACAAGGGTCAAGAAGCAGTAGAATTTATATTAATTACTATGTTAGTATTTTTCGGAGCTTTTTTCGTTGTTTTAGCATTTGGAAACAAAATGGCTAACTTTTTCACAAATGACTCTTCTGTAGCTAAATCTACTTCAAGAACGACTAATGTTATTTCAGCAAATACACCTTTAAATTATTCACCAAACTATACAACAAACGATACAAATGACAATAATAAACTGTTATATGATAAATATCAGCAAGAACTTGCTTCAAAACAAATTCTTAGCACTTCAAACATAGCCGGATATGATGTCGCAATGAATGCAGATGGCTCCGCAACATTAATTGTAGGTAGCCAGCAATTAAATCTCTCTAAAGAACTCATAGAACTACAAGACATTGTTATGGAAACTAGCGGTTCTGAAGGCATTCAGGATCTGGTTAAAGAAGCTGCCTATCTGGTTGAAAAATATGCCAGTCAATATCCTGAGGGCAGTGTGCCAATAGAAATATCATTCGGCACAGGGTCAAGAAATAGTGTTGATGCAGCTTTTGTAGGAAAAGCAGAAGTTAATACTGTAGCTGTTAAAGTGGGCTCTAACCTTGTCATTATTCAAAAAGATCAAAAATGTTCTTATTCTTCTAACTGGAACCCAACAGGCCCATGTTGTACGACTCATGAAAATGCCAGTGGTGTATATAGACTCGAAGGATCTATCGATGAAAATAATATATTTAATGCTAAAGTAACTTCTGAAACAATATCAAATGTTTCTGGCACTTATGTTGCACCCATCGATACAACTAATGGAATTGTTTTACAAGATGGTAAATTTAAAGCTGAAAATATTGAAAAATATGGCAACTATAGCCCTGATTTTAAATGGCAAATAGATTTTGACAAACCAGGCAGCACATTTAAACTTTAATTCTATTAAATCAATAAAAATAAAGGTGCAAATACCGTTATTAAAGGTTATTGCCCCTTTCAATTGTATTTAAAATAATAAATTTTTGAACAATATAATGTATATTAATATATATATTAATATAGTTGTTATGCCTGTTATTATTGATTTTAAATAATAATAATGCTGAAAATTGTTATTTTGCTAAATGTTACAAAATGTTAAAGCTTCAAAAAAGTTTTTTTGTAACATATTTCAGGTTTATTTTTGTTTAAATAATATATACTCAAGATATCTTTATTAAACAAACCTTATAAGAAAAGCCTCCTTTTTCTTAACAGAAGAATTTTTTATAAAAAATTCTTCAGGCAATTCGAGAGCAATGATTGTTTTTAAACAAATAAGAGAGATTATGTCTAATTGTATTATTTGTTAATACCTACTTTTGTATTACTGAGATGATTACGGTCATGTAATTTAAAAAACAGCATATTAAATTCTCTTTCTTGATTCATGGAAGACTTTATTCTTTTAAGGGTAACAAGAATTTTAAGGAAGCAAAAGGAATAATGAAAGGAGGATTAATACTTTATTTTGCTTTATTTATAAAGTTATTAGTCACTTTGGTAGAAAAGGAGGTTAAATTTAAGAACATAATAGTATCAGAATAAGGAGGATAGGTTTAAAACAACCATTTAACAACTAAAACAATACTTGAGAGAGGTTAAATAAATTAGGAGGAGTCCATGGTAAGCAAAGTAAGCAGTAAAAAACATACCGAAGCTCCAAAGAAGAAACAAACACAAAACACACAACAAACACAAAATAAACAACAAAATCAACAAACAAAACAAACACAAAATGCTCAAAAAACTCAAGAAGCAAAAGCTCCAGAACAGGAAAAATCAAACGAATTATCTGATCGCCAAAGAGGCATTAGAGACGAAATCAATTCTAATCAAAAACCAGACGGCACATCAGAAGTTACAGCTCAACAGGGCGATAAGCTTGGTGATGTTGTTAAAGGTGGACTTGATAAAGATGGTGATGGTAAATTAAGTGATACTGAAATGGCTAATAAGGGTCAATATGTAAAAGATTTACTTGCTCAAAACCCAGAATTAGCTAAAAGAGCAGCTGAAGAATTAGGTTTAGATGTTAATAATCTTTCCGGTGAGGATATTGATAAATTAATGGCAATGGGTTTAAAACCCGGCGAAAAAGTTAAAACACCTGCTGAAGCAGCTAAAGCTGAAGAGCCAGGTGGCGCTGAAGAAGGCAAAGGTGCCGAAGAAGGTAAAGCACCTGAAGGCGGAAAACCTGAAGAAGGCAAAGCGCCTGAAGAAGCCCAAAAGGGCGGCGGCGGCGGTTGCCAGGGTGGCGGCGGTGAGCAAGGCGGCGGAGAAAAAGCCGGTGGTGCTCAAAAGGCTCAAGGCCCACAACAAGCTCAACAACAAAAAGAAACCGTAGAAGCTTTAATCGCTAAAGCAGCTGATTTAATAAAACAAGCTGAAGCTGGCGGTGGCCAAGCAGCAGCTCAACCACAACAAGCAGCTCAACCACAAGGTCAGGCTACTGGTGCTATAGCCGCAGCTATGAGTGGTGGCGCAGGCGCTGGTGCTAAAGCTGGCGGTGGAGCTCAGGGTGGTGATCCTGCTCAATTAGCTCAGCAAGCTAAACAATTATTACAACAAGCTAAAGGTATGATTGGTCAGCAAGGTGGTCAGCAAGCTCAACAAGCTCAACAGCCTCAGCAAAATCAAGCTGCTCAAGGCATGTTTGCAGCTAACCCAATGATGGGTCAACAAAATGGCTTAATGGGTATGCAAAATGCTCAAATGCCAGGACAACAACAAAATGCTGACTTAGGTCAAATTACCGAGCAGTCATTACAACAAATGCCTGTTCAGCAAAAATTAGCTGTAATACAAATGTTAGAAGTTAAAGCTGATCAAATCATTCAAGGTAAAGGTGGCGGTCAAAACGCTTTAGCTAATCAGATCGCTCAAAATAATCCTATGAATGCTTTCAATAACTTTGCTGCACAGAACTTGCTGAAACCACAATTACCAGGGTTCAAAGCAGCATAACTATAAAAACATTAGCCTAAATATCAATCTTATCCCATGTCATATAACTTGCCCATAAAAATGCCCCGTAACTAAGAGAGACGAAATTTATTTAGAGGAATTTTTAAGATCCGGTTCCCCCTGGATCTTTTCTTTTTGCAATCTTTTTCTAATAATCGTTAATTTAATATATATATTATTACTTCCTAAACACATAATAAACTGGTTTAATATATCACTATACTAATCTACGATAGTAACCGATATATGGCTTTAAATTATTCCCAGTTGTTTTTACCTGTTACGTAAGTTAAAATGCCCTGTCTCTATAATCTGGAAGCTATAAAATACTTTCAAGGATTAGTATAATTGATAAATTATATGGTTTATAGTTAGCTGATAGAAATAATTGTAAAGTTTTTTAAACCCCTATTTTTGTAACAGAATTATCAAAAATGTTCAAGAAATTATATATATGATTTATATCAATATTAAACACATTTTGCATAAATAACACCTCTATTGTTAACAATAAAAGTTCATTCAAAATTTTATTAAGGCAATTCGAAAGCAATGATTGTTTTTAAAAAAATAAGAGGAATTACGTCTATTTGTGTATTTTTTTTAATCCTGTGAGAAATTGATTACGGCTAAGGGTATGATTAAAATTTCAATCTAATAATTGTATCTTTATTCTCTTATTAACTTATTAACCTGTTAATGTAAGTTATTACGATGATTAAAGTAAAGTTGAAAGGAGGTTACTTCTTATAATCGCTCGTTATGAAAATAATGTAGCGAAGGTAAGGGAGGTTAACATTTATAAATCTTACATCCAATTGATATGGGAGAGATAAAATAGGAGATATTTATGGCTAGTTCAGTAAAAAGAAAAACTCATACTACAGAAACTAAAAAAACAAACCAAACACAAAATAACAATCAACAGAAAAAAACCCAAAATCAACCAACTCAAAAAGCCCAGGAGGCTAAACCAGTTCAACAAGAAAAAGCTGACGAACTTACAGATCGTCAAAGAGGCATTAGAGACGAAATTAATTCCAACCAGAAACCAGACGGCACATCAGAAGTTACTGCACAACAGGGCGATAAACTTGGTGATGTTGTTAAAGGTGGCTTAGACAAGGATGGTGACGGCAAATTAAGTGAAACAGAAATAGCTAATAAAGAGCAATATGTAAAAGATTTACTTGCTCAAAACCCGGAAATGGCAAAAAGAGCCGCTAGTGAATTAGGTTTAGATATCAATAACCTTTCAGGAGAAGATATAAATAAATTGATGGAACTGGGTTTAAAACCCGGCGAAAAGGTCAAAACACCTGCTGAAGCAGCCAAAGCTGAAGAACCCGGAGCCGAAGAGCCCGCTGCTGCCGAAGAAGGCAAGGCCCCTGAAGAAGGCAAAGCCCCTGAAGAGGGCCAAAAAGCTGAAGGCGGTAAACCTGAAGGTGGCAAACCTGAAGAAGGTGGTAAGCCAGAAGAAGGTGGTAAACCTGAAGGCGCTAAAAAAGCTGAAGGACCACAAAATGCTCAGCAACAAAAAGAAACTATTGAAGGTTTAATAGCTAAAGCCGCTCAATTAATTCAACAAGCTGAAGCTGGTGGTGGCCAGGCAGCAGCACCTCAACAAGCAGCTCAGCCACAAGGCCAGGCTACTGGTGCTATCGCCGCAGCTTACGGCGGAGCTACAGGTGGCACAGCTGCCGGTGGAGCTCAAGCCGGTGGTAGCCCTGTTCAACTAGCCCAACAGGCCAAACAATTATTACAACAAGCTAAAGGCATGCTTAATCAACAAGGAGGGCAAATAGGCCAGGGTCAACAAGCTCAAGCTAATCAGGGTGCTTTAGCGCAAGGCACAAACCCATTTGGTACACAAAACCCATTTGGCAACCAGAATGCTCAAGTAACCGGTCAGCAACCCCCTAATATGGGGCAGATTACCGAGCAATCTTTACAGCAAATGCCTGCTGAACAAAAAATTCAAGTCATAGAGATGCTTGAAATCAGAGCTGATAAAATCATTCAAGGCAAAGGCGGCGGTCAAAATGCATTAGCTAATCAAATTGCTCAAAATAATCCAATGAATGCATTCAATAACTTCGCTGCTCAAAACTTGCTGAAACCTCAATTGCCTAATATGGGCACTATGGTTGCATAACAAATATACTATTAATCTTAATCCCCAAACTACTTGCCATAACAAATAACATGCCCCGTAACTAAAGAGAGACGAAATTTATTTAGAGGAAATTGTTTTAAGATCCGGTTCCCCCTGGATCTTTTCTTTTTGTTTAAAAAGTATTATTCATAAATTTTAACATTTATAAGACTTGTGCATAAGTTTATATATTCTCAAAAAAGCTAAGGTAGCAGAGAAATAGTGTCGGGTTTCCTCGTTAACCAATGTTCCCTGATATTTTATAAAACATTATACTTATCCTTGAAAGTAATCTATAGATTCCAGCTTATAGAGGCAGGGTGTTTTTGCCTTCGCAGCAGGCAAAAACACCCTATAATAATTTAAAGCCATATATCGTTTACTTCCGTGGATTGGTATAGTTTGCAAAGGTCTCTTATATAAAAGAGGTTTCTATTGTTATGTTAGGAATGTAGTTTATTTATACTCTATAATTTCATATAACAGAATGTAAAAAACACCCGATTCTCAATAATCTTGTATCTATCATTAATTTCAAGGAATAGTCAAACTTTAATCAAAGTATAACCATAATAAGGTACAAGTAACATATTTAAGTCACTTGTAAGCTTTTTTGGTTTGCATTAAGCTTTTTTATAAACTCAATCAATTCTTCAAAACTGTAAGGATTTTTAATAATATTAATTTTAATATTAAATTTGTTTTCAATATCACTCAATTTAATACCATCGATAAACTCATCACTAAATTTTCTAAGCATAATAGAAGGTATAAATAATTCATCTGGTAACTTTTCAATTGTATCAAGTTTATCAATAATATCCTGACCAACAATAAGCCCACAAACAGTAACTGTTGTTCCCCAGAATTTATTTTCTATTTTAATGACCTGAAAATTAAGGTTTTCGATTTGAGCTAATTTAGAGAATGCAGGCTCGAGAACATCTGCTGCCAGAGCCGCCGTAATAACACCTATATGTTTATTCTGTACAATTTTTTTGGGTAATTCCATAGATTCAAACTGATCTAAAACCAATCTTGAAACTCCAACACCATCTTCAAGTTGATCATAGTCATTATAATAATAGTTTTGAGGAATTTCATTTCTGGCCAGAATTAAAATTTCATCGGCAGGAACTACAAATGTATTTCCTTTGTAATTATTTACTTCCTCAATAATTTTTAACGTTTCAATAGCTATTTCAGTATTAAAAGGTGTAAGCAGGTTATCTTTTCTGTAAATGGTTAATCCTAGCGGAACAACTGCAACACTTAAAACATTATCTAAATCCGCCAGATCATATAAAGTTTTAACCAGCTCATCAGAATCATTATAACCAGGACATACAACAATTTGCGCATTAACAGGAATAAATAATTTTTCTAACCATTTAAGTTTTTCTACAATGTCTCCAGCTTTAGGATTGTTTAGCATTTTAATACGCAATTCAGGATTTGTAGTATGAACTGATATAAATAAAGGACCAATTTTTAGTTGTTCAATTCTTTTCTTATCTGATTCGGTTAAATTAGTTAGAGTAACATAAGTTCCTTGCAGATAAGAAAGACGGTAATCATCATCTTTCACATAAAGACTTTCTCTTAATCCAGAGGGCTGCTGATCAACAAAACAAAATATACACCTATTATTACAAATTCTAACACCATCAAAAACCCCTGATTCAAATGTAATGCCCAGATCTTCATCTGGTTTTTTGACAATATTAATAATTTGTTTGCTATCATCTTTTTTTTGAATATTTAATTTAATTATTTCAGTGTCATAAATGGCAAATTGATAATCAAGCAGATCCTTAAGAGGTTTATTATCAATAGATAATAAGCAATCACCGGGCTCTACAGAATGCTTTGCAGCAATAGAACCCGGAGATACGTCTAAAATTTTCGCTTTATAAAAATTATTCATTTAGACTTTCTGCTGAATCAGCCTGAACTGGCTCAGGGTGATTTAATTGCTCTACAGAATTGAGATTATTTTGAGCTTCTTTAACACCCTTAATACTAAGGCTTATACGACGCTCCGCCGGAGTAAAGCGCTTAATAACGACAGTAATTCTTTCTCCAACAGTTAAATGTTCTTCAGGGTCAACCTGTTCATCAGCAATTTCAGAAACTGGTAATAAAGCTTCAACACCGGGGAAAATATCAACAAAAGCACCAAACTGGGTAATTTTATTGACTGTACCATCAATAATTTGGCCTTCTGTAAACTGACCTTCTATTTTAACCCATGGATCTTCTTCCATTCGTTTCAAGCTTAAGCTAATACGGTTAAGTTCTCTATCTATTTTTAGAACTTTAACAGTAATTCTCTGTCCGATTTTTAGCAAGTCTGCAGGGTGACGAACTCTTTGCCATGACATTTCAGATATAGGTAGAAGTCCATCTATACCTTTAATATCAATAAAGGCTCCAAAGTCTGCTATTCTAACAACTTCACCTTCAACAACTTGTTCTTCTTTGAGGTCATCAATAACTTCTTCAAGAATTTTAGCTCTTTGTTCAGCAATAGCCTGCCTCTGGCTGAGAATCAGTTTATTACGTTTTCTATCTGTTTCAAGAATTTTCATTGGTATTTCCTGGCCGATAATATTATCATATGGGCCACCTGCTCTTAACTGACTAGCAGGAACGAAGCCTCTTAAGCCTAACACATCAACAACAACCCCACCTTTAACAACTGAAGCCACTCTGGCTGAAATAATATCACCTTCTTTTTTAAGTTCTTCGAGTTCATCCCAGCTTCTAGCTAAAGCAACACGTTTAAGTGATAATGTTAAACGACCATCCTCGTCATCATCTTTTAAAATAATGAATTCTTTTTGATCTCCAGGGCTCACGACTTCTGAAGGATCAGATATATGAACGTTGGAAATTTCTTTAAAAGGCACAAAAGCTTCTGATTTGGCGCCTACATCAACAACAAGCCCGCCTTTATCAACAACCAAAATTTCACCTTTAACTACATCACCTATATTAAAGCTATAGTCATAAGATTCATTTAGCAACTTTTCAAATTCATCAACGAGTTTTTGATCTTCAACAGTTAATACATTTCTCATGTTTTTTCATTCTCCCTTATAGTTATTTAAATATTCCATCACATCGTCTATAACAAATTTTGGTGTAGATGCACCAGCAGTAACACCAATTGAATCAAATTTTGACAAATCATACTTCTTTAGCTCATCAATGTTTTCAATATGAACAGTATTAACATTAATAGCTTTACACAGCTGTGCAAGGTTTGTAGTATTAGAGCTATGCTTTGCTCCAATAATAACCATAAAATCTACTTCTTCTGCCAGTTCTTTAGCTTGTTCCTGCCTTTTAGAAGTTGTATTACAAATTGTATTAAACGCCCTTACCTCATAACACAATGAAGAAATAATTGATAATAAAGAGGTAAATTTTTCCATTGGTTTTGTTGTTTGAACAACAACGCCAACTTTTTTTGCTTTAGAAATGATATTTTTATTTTCTTCAATTACATCGATTTCAGAAACAATAACCGCAGGTTTTTTCATTTGAGAATCAACGTGCTCTCTAATTGCTATAACCTCCGGGTGTTCACTCTGCCCAATAATAAGGACCTGATAGCCTTCTCTTGCAAGCTGAGCCGCTGTATTCTGAACCCTTTTAACATCAGGACAGGTTGCATCAACAATATTTACATTCTTATCACAAAGCTTTTTAAGAGTTTCAGGGCCTTCACCATGTGATCTGATGACACATATAGCACCTTCAGGAACTTCATCAATATTATTAAAAGTTTTAATACCTTTTTCTTCAAGGTAATTAATTGCCTGGTTGTTATGGATTAATTTACCTAAAACACCAACTACCTTCTGTGGATAATTTTTTTTCGTTTCAAGAGATAGATCCACAGCTCTACTTACTCCATAGCAAAAACCGGCTAAACTTGCCAATTTGACTTCTCTCAAAGTCTTGTTTGAGGATTTAGCAGTAGACAGATTAAATAAACCTCACTTTCTATAGAGTATTATATATATTACACATAAAATGCTGTAAATCAAGAAATAATTATAATTATTATTTTGAATAATTAACATATTGAAAAATATTAAGAACCCAAAATCGTTAAAACAACTCTTATATCTAAATAAAAAGAAACTTCTATCAATATATAAAACAAATATTAAGACCTCTACATAGCTGGTGTTTCCTGAAATATCAAATATTAGTGGCTAATAGAGGGATGGTTAAATGACCCGCGGTGCAGGCCATTTAAATCCGGCACTATTTCTGTGTCATTTTAGCTTATCCCGGATTATTAACAAAGTTTCGGAAACAGATCTTTGCCGAGGGCCCCAAAGGCACCCCGTGCGTGCCGTTTGGGCCCGTTCCACTAAAGCCAGGTCCCTGTT
>JBFMGH010000372.1:0-4260 GCA_040752795.1 Cyanobacteriota bacterium | reverse complement strand
TTGAAAGATTATCAGTATAATGTATTTTCCATTCTGGTGAGTTTTTTAAAATGTTATGAAAAACTGTATTATTTGAAAATAAAATCCATTTAACATTATATGTATCTAGTTGTTCCTGCCAGCCATCTTTTGTCATAACTATTTGTTGATATTTGCCAAGAAAATCTTGCTGATACATATCAAGTCTTCCATCCATAAATACTTTTATTTTAGGATATGCATAAATAATAAATCCGCCCCAGTTGTCTTCATTAAACATATTACCTTTTATAGGGTGTTTTATATAATAATCCATTGCTTTAACAGGAATATAATTATTGCTAAAGTAACAATTTAATATTTTGTTATTAAATAAATACCCTCCATTTATTGAAATAATAAATAATAATAATATCAATACTAATGGCCATGTATGATATTTAAGAATACTTTCAATCTTGATAAATTTAGTGTCAGCTTTATCAAGGAACTTAATTTTATTATTATCATCAAGATATCTTTGTAAGATCAGCGCAAAACAGGGTGAAGCTACAACAGCAAAAATTGCAATATTCCGTATTGAAAACAAAGACAAATGTGTCCAAAACAATAGTACCAGTATTTTTGGTAAATCCAGTGGTTTTTCTTTTGAATTAAATGAAACAATAATTATTATTAACAGTGTGATGGCATAAACTATTATAGCAAGGGTTCCATGAAAATTGGGTGAATAATATTCTCTTGTTGCATTAACTATCCAGGAAGATGTTAGAGTTTTATATATATAAAAATACAATTTATAGCCATATGGGTTTATTAATGTCAAAACTAATGAGCCAATTCCAGTGATAAATATATATTTTAATGTATCTTTTAAAGCCTTTTTATTATCATTATTTTTGCTAAGAAGTAATTCTAATATATTACCAATAAAATATAGTGATAATAAAAAGAATCCAGATATAAATCCGGGATGAAAATTTACCCATAATAGCATTATAAATGGAATAAAATAATAATATTTTTTATTATCTTTTCCTAATTCTAAAAGGTAAAATGTCAGCATTGTAAAAAATATTGTGAACAGGTGAGGTCTTGCCAGCCAGTGAACTGTTGTAAGGCAGGTTAAAAGCAACATGGATAATACTGTAAGGAAAAAGTTAATCTGCCAGTGCCTTAATAAACAGTAAGAAATAAAAAGGGTTGCTAAGATAATTATAGCGCTGATCAGAACCACCCCATTTAATTGAGCAATGCTATCTATTAATGCAAAAACAACTCCCGTCCCCCATGAAAAAGGTATCCATTCTTGGCCGGGTACTGTATAAGAGAAAATATCTCCCCGGGGAAAAGTTAAGTTATCAATTATATAGCGACCTGTCATTATGTGAAAACCGGTATCAGCATCTTTTAATATATGTGCTCCGGAATCATAAACGATAACAAAAAGTAAAATTGTAATAAAAAAAATGTCTAAGGTAGACGGTAAAAGAAATTTAAACTTTTCAATAAATGAACTATTCATTTAGGATAGTTTCAAAATGGTTTAGTGCTTCATCCTCACAATCAAAAACATCTATTGCTGTATCTACAGATGTTACTTTGAAAATATATCTTACATCAGGATGCATACAACATAAACCAAACAAAATTCCTTTATTTTTGCACTGCATTTTTAAACCGACAAAAAGACCTATAGCCCTGCTATCTGCATAATCAACATTCTTCATGTTAACTATAATTGCTTTATGGCTTTCTCTAAAGTATTTCATCATTTGTTGCTCGAATTCAACAACAGTAGAAAAATCTAACCTTTCCTGCGCTATTGTAACTATCTTGATATTTTCCACTGTATTTTCTCCAAATCTTTTATTAATTATATTTTGTTAAATATATCATTTAGTTAAAAAAATAGCATATATTTTAAATATTATTAAATAGCTATAAATAAATTGTATTGTTATGTATTAAAAGAACCTGCTGAAAATTAATAACTGCTCTGATTAATTTTCAATTCATTTAATATGTTTTTAAAACTATTAATAAACTTATTACAATCTTCTATAGTATTATCTTTACCGAGGCTTATTCTTATAGATGTAAAGTTTTTATATGAATCTTCTCCTATGGCCTTTAATACCTTTGACATTCCAAGCTTCCCGCTCGAACATGAAGAACCGGTAGAGACTGCAATATCTTTTAAATTAAGATGAAGCATTAAAGATTCACCTTCAAGGCCATCAATAGAAATATTAATATTTCCAGGTAGCCTTTTTTCAATATTTTTAGCACCATTTAGCTTAACATGTTTTATCTTTACAAGAGAATCAATCAAATACTTTTGTAGTTTTACGGTTTCTGGTATAACAGTATTCATTTCATCTATAGCCAGCCTTGCTGCTTCAGCAAAACCAACAATTAAAGGCACGCTTAATGTGCCGGATCGAAGGTTCCATTCTTGCCCACCCCCAAATAATAGTGGCCTTAAAGAGATGCCTTTTCTGACGTAAAGGGCGCCAATACCTTTTGGCCCATAAATTTTATGGGATGAAAGTGAAGCCATATCAATATTAAGGTCATTTATATTAAAAGGCAATTTCCCAAATGTTTGTACTGCATCAGTATGAAAAATAATGTTTTTATCTTTTAGTATTGACGAAATATTTTTAATCTCTTGGATAGTGCCTATTTCATTATTAGCATGCATAACAGACACAAAAACAGTTTCTGGCTTAAGAAGAATATCAAATTCATCCAGCAAAATAAACCCTTCTTTATCCACTTTTAGCAGATGCAGATCCCAGCCCTCTTTTTCTAATTGCAGACACGGTTTTAAGACAGAATCATGTTCAATTGTTGATGTTATAATATGATCTGTTTTGTTGTCTCTGTTTCTAACAAATCCTTGTATTGCCAGATTGTTAGATTCAGTTCCGCCAGAAGTAAAAATTATTTCTCCTGGTTGTGCTCCAATAATATTGGCAAGTATCTCCCTTGATTTTTCTACTGCTTTTTTTGATTCTTTAGAATATTTATTTAATCCTGATGGATTACCATAAAATTGTTCAAAATATGGCATCATTTTATCAACAACTTCTTTTCTGACCTGAGTTGTTGAGGCATTATCAAAATATATTTTCTTTTTTATATCTTCTGTCATTTTATCCTGTTTTCAGATTATTATTTTACTACTTAATTGCTTTTTAACCTTTTGTTTGGTTTCAATAATACTATATTAAAACTCAAATAAGTATTATTAGTTATAACAATTTTTTATATCTTAACTTTTTGGGATCGAAGATAGAGGAATAATATCAAGCCACCAATTATGACACTGGCAAGAGTAATAATTAAGATCATTTGAATAATTATTAAAACACCGGTGATATTTTTAAGCTGTGTTATTGTTTCTTTTAATTCCTTGTTAATACTAACCAGGCTATTAGTTGTTATATTAAAGTTTTTATTAACTTCTCTAAGATCCTTATTAACCATTATTAACTGATCATTAGTATTGCCAAGATTAGTAGTAGTAGCTATTATATTTTCATTAGTTCCTGAAATGCTTGATGTTATAGTTTTCAATTGGTTAAATGTACCACTTAAACTTTTGTTAGTCTCAGTTAAATTTGAATTGCTTTTTGTTAAATTTTGCTGTGTCACTGATAATTTACTATTTGTCTGATTTAAAAAACTTTTTGTTTCATCTATATTTTGATTTGTATCATCAAGTATTTCAGAAACATTTATTAATCCCTCACTTGCATTACCTATAGAAATATTTGTTTCAATCATTTTCTGAATAGTATTATTAAGATTTTCATTAGCCTTGGCAAGATTTTGATTAGCATGGCTTAGTTTAGTATTGGTTTCAATTAATTGTCCTAATTCTGAGAGAGTTTGTTGAAGAATTGGAGTGGTTTGTTTTAACTCTCTGCCAATTGAACCAATGCTGCCAAATGATGTCATCTGTTTAATTAATCCAAACGGCTTAATTCTACTCTTTTTACCTGTTTTATTAACTGGGGATGCCTCTTTTTCTTCTGTAAATATTGTCTCATGTTCTTCAGTAGCTTCAGGCTCTTCAATAGATTCAGATTCTACAGAGTTATCAGGCATTATATCTGATTCTTCAACGGTTGTTTCTGGTATCTGACTAAATACCGTATTATTAAGATTTAAACACATAAAAATAGCTATGAATAAAGCTATTAAGATTATTATTTTGTGAAATAAATTCTTCATACTAATTTCTCCATCAGATAAATAAATTGCCACTCC
>JBFMGH010000371.1:0-4954 GCA_040752795.1 Cyanobacteriota bacterium | reverse complement strand
AACTTTTTATAACATTAATTAGATGATTTATAAATGTTGATTTCGTAATATTTATCTGTATCAATAGGAAAAGTAGATTTAAAAGTTTTAGCCTTTATATAATTATCATTTATCCATGGTTGTATAAGTTTTAAAACACTTTTATTAAAAGTATTTTTACCATACTCTTCAAGTGGTAGATTAGATACAAGCACTAATTCAGGTTTATTATTATTTAATGACGATATAAGTTTATCAATTCTTTTGTTATTATGTAAGAAAAACCCCGGGTTCAATGACGGATATTTAGCCGGAATCTTCCTGTTGCAAAGTGCATAATAACTTATTTCTTCTGGTACTACGAAAATAAAGTCATCTTCAGATGTATTCTCTTTTATAAAATCAATAGCATGATTGAAAGCTGGGCCCAGGGAGTTTTCAACTGTAATTTTTCCAATATGAGAATCTTTTATCACATAATTTTTTCTAACATATTTTCCTGTATCAAGAAGAATATAGAACATTAATAAAGCAGCTAGAAACATATTTATAGATATGGATAATTTGTTTTGATCTAACTTATTATTAACAAGATTTGGTAGAATATTGTTATATAAATATGTAATTATAATAATGCCTGTCGGTATATAAAACCCTGAAAAGCCACCTAGCCACATGTAAAATGGCGTTCTTGCGCTTGCAAATATGGAATATAGAGAAATAAACAGCAATATTTTATTTGTTGGGTTTTTGTTTATATTTTTAATAGCATAAATAGCAGTTAAAATAATTATAAAATTAATACCTGTAAAGAATTTTAAGCTTTTGTCTACCATAAAAAGCCCAATGTATTCAGTTATTTCAGGATGATATAAAATGGTTAAACCTGGTAAAATTGTTAATAAAAGTATTATGTAAAAAGTCTTTTTTGCATTTTTTTCTTTATATTTTAAATACTGATAACTCAATAAAATTATTATTACTGAAGCTAAAGCAAATAATAGAAACCATAAGCCTCCATTTGCAATAGATTCAATAGATACGCCTGCTTTCATAAAATTGCTATGGAAATAACCTAAAGATTTAAGCATGTCAAAAGGCATTAATATATGTTTAAAGTATTTGAAGCCTATGGCTATGTTTAAATAAAAATAACAGCTAAAAGGAATTAATATTAATACTAGTGAAGGAAAAACAAAACTTTTAAGAAGACTCTTATTAAAATATTTAGATAAAATAATTGTAGTAATCCATGTTAATAATATAGCCAGGGCAGATTCGTGTTTGGTTATAAAAGTCAATCCACCTAAAATAGCAGCAAAATATAGAAAACTCTCTTTTTGTCTGGTTAAATAGCATAATAAAGAAGTAAAAGTTAAAATAGCAAAAAAGCTACCAAAGCTTGCAGAAGCAGTATAAGGAAATAGATAGCTTTTGAGACCAGGAACAAAAGCGCATATTGCCCAGAATGAAAAAACACTATATAAAGATTTGTTTATATCTAGTAATTGTCTTGCAATGAAAAATATTATCAGGCTGTAAAGAAGGGTAATTATACCATTGGAAAAATATATAACTGAAAGCTTGTATCCAAATATACCCAGCAAAAATGTTTGAAAATATGGCACAAATGGGCCATACACATAATGAATGTCTTTGTATAGAATTTTTCCATCTAGCATTTGTCTTGATATAACAAATTCTCTAAAGCAATCAATAATTATTAATCCCCATCTGCTGTATGTTAGAATAAACACAAGAACAAATAAGGCTATAATCCAGATAATAGCTTTAGAATCTTTATCCCAGTAGAGTTTTTTAATCAATGAGCTCATCAAAAATAGTTTACTATAAGAGTTTTCTGGTTGATTAATTATTTTTGATTATTAGCTGATAGAATTTTAGTGCGTAATTTTGAAATTAATTCAGTCATATATAATGGTATTTTTCAAGTTTTGAAAATAATAACCTTAATTACCAATTAAGATTTTACTTATCTGAATAGATCTAAAGTTGAGTTATCAGGTTATTATCATAGAATAATTTTGCTGAAATATTTAATTGTTTGGTTTTTATCAATTGATATGAAAGCCAACAATAGTTTGAAAAATTAATTCTTTGTGATAGTGTTTAATAAACGTCTTTATTCTCTCTTAGTGGCAATACAATGAAAAAGAATGGGAAAAGGATATGAAGTATTTAGAAGTAGATGTAAATAAGTGCTTGGCTTGTGGTAGGTGTGAAATTGAGTGCTCTAAAACCTTTTTTAAAGATGAAAATAAAGAGCTATCTTCTATTAGAGTTATCAAAGGTGATGACAATAAAGTAATAAAATTAAAGGTTTGCAATCAATGTGGTGCTTGCATTGATGTTTGTCCGACACAGGCGTTGAAGCGTACCCCTCAGGGGCATGTTTTATTAAATAAAAAACTTTGTGTCGGGTGTTTATCTTGTATTGGTTTTTGCCCTACACTGGATATGCATTTACCTCAGGGTAGCGTAACACCATTTAAATGCGTTGCTTGTGGTGCTTGCGTTAAAGTTTGCGAACCTGGAGCACTAAAAATAGTTGAAAAAGTGGCAGCAAAATAGACTATTTAAATTTTAAATAAATTAGTCTGCTATTAAGAATTAGAGGAGAATTTTATAATGAGTTCAACGCAAATGAAACATGATAGAAAGGTTCTTAAATCTTTTGAGTATGAACCACAGCCACTTAACAAAGGTTATACCAATAAAACTTTATATATTAATTTGTCTGATAAAAATATTAAAGGTAAAGATGTTACAGAACTTATGAAAGATAAGTTTATTGGTGGTCGTGGTTTTGGTCTATATTATTTATGGCATGCAACAAGACCAGAAACTAAATGGAATGATCCTGAAAATGAAATAGTTATAGGTTCAGGGCCTATTGGAGGAATAACCCAATACCCGGGCTCTGGTAAATCTCTATGTGTAAGTATTTCTCCAACAACTAATTTGCCAATTGATAGTAATGTTGGTGGATATTTTGGTCCTTACTTAAAATTTGCAGGATGGGATTCTATTGAAATACAGGGTAAATCTGATAAAGATGTAATTATATTCATTGATGAAATAGAAAACAAAATTACTATTGAAGAGGATTATCTTGATACAAAAGATGCACACGTTATTACAGAAAAGCTTACAGAAGACTATGCTTTAAGTGAAGATAAAAAGATTTTGGTTGCAGTAGTATGTGCAGGCAGTGGCTCTGATCATACTCTTATTGGCTGCCTTAACTTCTCTCACTGGGATAAAAGAAGAAATGGAATAAAAATCAAACAGGCAGGTAGAGGTGGTATAGGTTCTGTTTTTAGAGATAAAAAGGTTAAAGCTCTTGTTGTAAGAGTGAAAGAAGTAAGAGGTGATAGAAATAACCCTGCTGAACTGGAACCAATTATTGAAGCAGCTAAATCTATTCATAAAGAAATTCACGATTATGATGATGCTCAGTGTAGAATGAGATCCCGTGGAACAGCACACCTAGTTGAAATTATGGATGCTTATCATCTTTTACCTGTTCATAATTTTAAATTTGGTCAACACCCTGATACCCCAAATATTGCATCAAATGTCTGGGCAGAAAAATTTACACAGGGGCTTCCGGATGGTTGTTGGTATGGTTGTACTCTGGCCTGTGCTCATGCTATTGACAATTTTACACTTAAAACCGGCCCCTATAAAGGTGATATAGTTAGGGTTGATGGCCCAGAGTATGAGACTGTAGGTGGTGTTGGTTCATGCTGTGGCATTTTTGACGCTCATTATGTAGCTGAATTAAACTTCTATTGTGATACATACGGTGTTGATACAATATCATTCGGTACAATATGTGCATTTGCTATGGAATGTTATGAAAATGGAATTATTAACAAAGAAATAACTGGTGGGCTGGAACTTAATTTTGGCAATAAAGAGGCTGCAATGGAATTACTGCACCAGATGGGAGCTGGTAAAGGTTTTGGTAAAATTGCCGGACTGGGTATTAGAAAAATGAAAGAACTTTTTGCTAAAGAATATGGAGCTGATCCAAAGTTTTTAAAAGATATTGGAATGGAAGTTAAAGGACTTGAATATTCCCAGTATGTTAGCAAAGAATCTTTGGCTCAGCAAGGTGGCTATGCTATTGCTAATAAAGGCCCTCAGCACGATGAAGCATGGCTTATCTTTATGGATATGGTTAAAAAACAGATTCCAACTTTTGAAGATAAAGCGGAAGCATTATTTTATTTTCCGTTATTTAGAACGTGGTTTGGCTTGAATGGTTTATGCAAACTGCCATGGAATGACATTGAACCTGCTGATAACTTACAAACTGATGAACCAGCTAAAGTGCCCAAGCATGTGCAAAATTATTGTGATATTTTCTCAGCTGTTACTGGTAAGAAAATCGATAAACAGGAATTGATTGCCCAATCAAGAAGAGTTTACAACTTCCAGAAAATTTTTAATTTAAGAAGAGGAAGTGGATTAAGAAATGATGATAGGCCTCCTTACAGGTCAATTGGTCCTGTTACAGATGAAGAATATCTCTCCAGAGAACAATATTATGATGAAAGATTAACAGAAGATGCAGGAGTTAACCCTGTAGGTAAAAAAACTGCTGAAAAAGTTAAACTTTTGAGAGAATATCGTGAATCTCAATATGAAAAGCTTCTTGATGCAGTTTACAAAAGAAGAGGCTGGACAAAGGAGGGTATTCCTAAACCTGAAATGCTTAAAGAAATTGGTATGGATTTGCCTGAGCTTATGGAAATTGTTAATAAGCATTTATAATAAAAGGCGTTTTCAATAAAACAAAAAAGGAGTATGGTTTTCCGTGCTCTTTTTTTATATAGTAAATAAATTAATTAATCAGACTTATACTTTTCCTTGAAAGTAATGATAGATTTCAGGAAATTAAGGGTCGGGTGTTTTTCTGTGGGCAGCAACCAAAAAAACCCAGTAG
>JBFMGH010000370.1:0-6110 GCA_040752795.1 Cyanobacteriota bacterium | reverse complement strand
ATAATAGTAATAGTTATTATTTTTAATAAGTTTTACTTTATTCTTTTGCTAACTTAAATAAATTTGGTCCACTTAATTGATAAGTAATCCATTTATGTTTTGGCTTTGCACCAATTTTATTATAAAAGTTAATTGCTGGTTTATTCCAGTCTAATACTGACCATTCCAAGCGTCCAAAATTATTACTAACAGCAATATTTGCTATATATTTTAAAAGTTTCTTTCCAATACCTTTATTACGATATTCAGGTGAAATATATAAATCTTCCAAATAAATTCCAGGAAGGCTTAAAAAAGTAGAATAATTATAAAAATATAAAGCAAAGCCACAGGGATTATTTTCATAATATGCAAGAAGCACTTTTGCATAAGATGTTTCTCCAAATAATGTTTCTTTTAAACTTTCTTCAGTTGCAACAACCTCATTAAGAAGTTTTTCATAATTTGCTAAATCTTTTATAAACTGTAAAATTAAGGATATGTCTTTTTCTGAAGCAATTTTTATGACTATATTGTTATTTTCATTTACCATAACAGTTTCCTTTTATTCAAAATTATAGTTTTCGTGGTTTATTAATTCTGGTCCATATAGAATTATTTTCACTATTAAAATAATTTATTTTTTCTTCTAGTTCTTTGATTTTTAATTCTGCAATTTTCAATTCTGCTTCATTTTGAATAGCTTCAAATTTATATTTATCTACCTGCTCTTTTAATTGAGTGTTTTCAGCTTTAATTTCCATAAATTGTTGCTCTAGTCTGTTAAAAGATTCCTTTTCTGTAGTAGCACGTGCTTCAGCAAGGTTTGTTATATGTTGAATTAATTGTTCAAAAGTAGTGTTTTCCATACTTACAAGATTATGTTGTGTAGATTCTGTTATAATTTCAGCGTCCTGGACATGGTGTCCAATACTCTGGACATTTTCTTCAATATTCATATATTGAGGTTTTTGACCTTGTTGGACCTGTCCAAAATTATTAATATGATCTTCAATTAAAATCAAGGTGCAATTTTGGTTGTTTCTTACTCCTTGAGTTGTTTTCAACTTCCCTCTGGAAATTCTTTTATAAACTGCGCTTACTGAAATTTTATTCAAGTGTGCGTATTCAGTAATAGTTACTTCCCTCAATGGTTTTGCTCCTTTTTGTACTATGTCTAGCACCAGTATTTAACCTGTCTATTATTGTCTAATTTTTTATCTGACCAAGTCTAACACTTGACATCAACAATTGCAAGTATTATTTTATGCAATAGTAAACAATTAAATAGACTCCTACAGGTGTAGAAGCCTAAGTTTTTTATAATAAGTAAATGTTGCCTAAATTTTAGCTTCTCCTTGTTTGTGTGTCAAGTTATTATATATATACATGTATGAGGAGTATAGAAATTAATGTGCAAAAGTTGGGGCATAAACGGTTCAGGGAAATCCTTTAGCTATCAACACTTGCATGGTGTAATGCTAAATAACTTAAATAAGCTGGCACCTGAACTTGATTTATCACACACTGATTATCGTTTAATGGGCATACTTATCGGATTATGGAATAAGGAAAAGGGTAAAGCTTTTCCCACAATTGATTACCTTGCTAAATTATGTCATATGAGCAAGGGAACTATTATTAAAACATTAAAAAGATTAGTTGAAAAAAATTTGTTGATTGTTGTTAAAACAAAGGGGAAAAGAAATAATTATTATTTTAGTAATTTATTGTTGGATATTGAAGATAGTTATGTAAAAAAACCGAAAGTCAGTTCCTCATGGGAAACCAGGCATGATGGTGAACAAATTAAGAAACTAACTAAAAAGAAAACATCCAAACAATCAAATAAGAAACAATTAAACCAAGATGATGTTAATCTTGAATTGTATGAAACCGATACAGATAAAGCACGATTTAAAGACATTTTAGCAAAACTTGAAAACTGGTCTTTTACAGGAGCAAGACTTGTTATAAGGCAACATGGTACAGAAAAAGTATCAAAATTAATTAAGATGGTTGAAAAAAATAAACCTGGTAATCCAGGTGCATACTTAAGGCAACTACTGACTTTGTCTGATGACTATATAAACAATTACGAATTTAAAGAAGAAAAAGAAGAACAGAAAATTAACAAAATGGTTAAATTTAAATTTTGGAAACACATACCTTCTAATAAAGTGCTTCAGGTCTTACCAGATGTTGGAACTCATATTTTAATACAATTCAATTCTTCAACAAATACAGTATCTTTTATTGAAGAAAACCTTTCAGACATTCTGGATAATTTTGATCCAATTACGGATATAAATATCTCTCAAATAAAAAATGAAACTCAAACAGAAAGGCCCTCAAAAGAAAAAGTTATAGAAGAAATGTTAGAACAAGGTCGTATAGAAGAAGCAAAAACTTTAAGCAAATTGTGGAAACTTAAATTACCTGAATTAAATTCATAAATAAATTCAATAATTGTTTTGTAATATTTGTATACAAGCATTGTTTATACAAATTATGGTAATATTAATTATTAATAAACATTTCTTGAATAGAGGAAAAAGATTAATATGATTGAAATACAAATAAATGAAGCTTATATAGAAAACCTTGAAGAAAACAATAATGTTGAGGAATTATTATATTTACTTGATCAAGTAAATAGTAATGAAATAAAAGCTTTAATAATAGATGCGTTAAGAAAATTAAATGATTCAAATTCAGTAAATAAATTAAAAACAGTTCTTAAGTCTGAAATATATTCAGAAATAAGAATGTTTATAGCTGAAACAATTGAAGAAATATCAACAAAAACTTGATTTTAAATAAATCAGTTTTTTTATAGAGAAAGTTGTTTTGAAATTTTTTATGTTGATAATAAATAAATAATTTGTTGTGTTTGTTAATAAAAAAACTTTATGTATAACAAATTTCACTATTCAAAACAACTTAGTAAATATAGAAAATATACAGGGTATTATAGAGGCTTTTAATCTTTAAAAAGAGACTTTCAATGGAAATAATCACAAAAGAGTTTGAATTAACAGAAAAAGAAATATTTAAAATTGGTATAACTTTTCAATTATTACCAAAAATCAAATGGGATATATTTTATATTATATTGGGGATAGGATTTATTGCATCTAATATAGATATTATTACAACTTCAATAGGTATATTTTTAATAGTGATTTCAATTCTATCACCATTGATAAATATTATGCATTTAAAACAATATTCTAAATCCAGGCAAATTAAAGCATTTCTGGGTAAAAGATTAATGATAATTGATGATAACTTTATTGATACAAAATTAGCTAATGGAAATGAAGGTAAATACAAGGTAAATAATATAGTAAAAGTCCTGGAACAAAAGGAATATCTTTTACTTTATATTAATAAAAAAGAATTTTTATATGTACCAAAAAATGCTTTTAAAAATCAGGAAGATTATCAGAACGTTATCAGGCTATTAGAACACAATAGTATTAAATTTTTCCATTAGTGGAGTTAGTAATGACAATAACAACAAAGAAATTTTTTTTTAACAAAGATCTTTATATCAAAGTTCATCTCTCTCAATTGTTTATAACAGTAATATTTGAGTTTATAATCTTGTCGATTATTGTTGTTATTGGTGCTATTTTAGGTAGTTGTTTTTTTGCTTTCTTTTGTATTGTAATTTATATTTTAATTTTTGTATTTAAATTTATTAACCTATATATAGATTCAAGATCTAAAGATAATCAATCTTTATATATGCGTAAATACCATGAAATAGATGAAAACTTCATCTCAACATCTTATGAAGATGGAACTGGAGGTAAATTAAACTTAAGTTGTGTTATAAATATAAAAAAAACAAAAGAATATTATCTTTTATATATGTCTCCAACTCAGTTTATTTATATACCCTTTGATGCCTTTAAATCTGAAGAAGATAGAATTAACTTTGAAGGCTTCTTGAAAAATAAAGAGCTTAAAATTATCTAGAATATAATAAAAATCACTTTTAATAGTTATTAAACAAATTAGAGATTGAAATATATAATATCAACACAATGTAATTATGGTTTTATGCTATTATTGAGGACAATTATTAATTCTAAGAAATATTAAGACGAATATTTCCCCCACAATGCAGGGAAAAATACCATCTGAATATTTTCAAAATATAATAAGTCTTTTATAAGTTGATATAAATAAAATATTAATTAAATTTCTTTTAAAAGATGCCTCTTTTGTGGTTTAATATCTACAAATATAATTAAAGAGTAATCAAATTTTCGGTTTTATTAAATTAATGGTTATAAATGATTGTGTTATAGATGTTTATAAAAGAAAATAGGACAAATTAACTGGAGGAAAAGTGAAAAAAAACCCAAAACAATATGCTTTAGCAACGTGTACAAGAGAAGCTACGACTGCAGGTATTGAAATAGCAAGCTCGGGAGGTAATGCAGTTGATGTTGCTGTGGCATCAGCTTTTGATCTTCTTGTCTCAGCGGTGATTATGTGTAGCATTGGAGGAGGAGGATTTGCTTTAGTCAAAACACCAGATGGTAAAATAGAATTGATAGATTTTTTTGATTGTATGCCCGGTAAAGGTATTGACTTAAATAAATATCGTAAAAATGCTAAACCTGATAAAGTATTATTAAAATGCGGAACAGATTACGAAGTAATGGTAGGGCATGCTACAGTAACAGTTCCTGGAGCTGTTAAAGGCTTAGAACTGCTCTTAAAAAGACATGGAACGATGCCATTAAAAGAATTGCTACAACCTGCAATTAGAGATGCTAAAAATGGTACAAAATTTAACCGTAACTTGAATGATTTTATATCTATTTCAGCTAAAGAAGTTCATTGGCGTTCTAATTATATTAAAAACATTTTATCTACACCTGAAGGGGAGGTTCCAGGTATTGGTTACAGAGTTAAACAACCGGAATTATCTAAAACACTTGAATTAATTGCTGAATATGGTTCTGATGTTGTTTATAAAGGTGATATTGCAGATTCAATTATTAAAGAAATACAAGATAATGGTGGCCTGGTAACATATGAGGATTTAAAAACATATGAACCAACTATACGAAAACCACTGGAAACTATCTATAAGGGTAAAAAAATATGGACTAATCCGTTACCTTCTGTAGGTGGTGTAACATTAGTACAAATATTAAATGCGATATCACATATGAAAATAGGTAATAAATTATCGCCTGAAGATGTTGCTATAATTGGAAAAATTCAAAGGAAAGCCCTCTTTGATAAATTCAATAAATATATTGATCCGGAAAAAAATGAAGAGATTAGTAGAGAATTGCTATCATCAGAATATGCATTAAATTGTTATAAAAAGATTTTATCATCACCCAATACAACCCATTTATCTTGTATTGATGATTCTGGATATGCTGTATCAATTACTATGAGTATGGGATATGGATCTGGAGTAGCCATTCCAGATAGAGGTATTTTTATGAGTAATTCTCTGGGAGAAATTGATTTAAATCCAAGGGGTTATTTAATGGCTCAACCAGGAGAAAAACTTGTTAGTTGTATGTCTCCATCATTAATGTATGATGAATCTACTAATGATCTGGTTGTTATGGGGAGTGCAAGCTCATCAAGAATATCTACAAGCTTGATGCATGTAATTATGAATATGACAGATTTTAATATGAGCCTTCATGAAGCAATTAATTCTCCAAGGTGTCATTATGAAAACAATGAATTTTCGATTGAAACAGGTTTGGAAGTAGATGATTCCTTGCTTGATAATGAGACAAAAATATGTTGGTTTGATACCAAAGAAAGATTTTTCGGAGGTTCTCACTGTGTTAGATATAAAGAGGGAAAATTATTAGAGGCTGTTAATGATCCTAGGCGAAGTGGTTCAGCTCAAACAATGCTTATTTAAACAATTGTTAATTATTGAGATTGTAATAATCCGCCTTTAACCTCAATTCTGCCATCAGTTTTTATTGTAACAGGTGAGTTTTTTTTAATACTGAATTTTAAATAAGGTTGCAAAAAATATATGAAACCTCTATTTTAGAAGTGTCCAAACTCCAAAATAGAGGTATATATTATGTTACAAGCAACACACCTTTTTATCAAGCAAATCCTTA
>JBFMGH010000369.1:0-7746 GCA_040752795.1 Cyanobacteriota bacterium | reverse complement strand
GTGATAAGCAAATTAAAAAGTTTTCAAAAAAATCCACAAAAAATTCAGAACTATTTTTCTGGTGTAAAAGTACATTATGCAAGTGCTTCTTAATCTTTTTGTCAAACTTTAGGAGGTCGGAGTAATAGTAAATTTGGTTCATATATAGTTTTCTTTTGTGGATTGATATAACTATAAAGTTTTTAAAGAATTATTAGAATTGTAGCTATGTTATGTTCAAGTCTTTTTCTATTGATCATATTTAATTGAATCTGAAACAGCATTAAAAGCACCATTAAATAAAAGCAATTTACCTGATAACGAAAACAGTGCAAATATACTCAAAATTATAAATATACTTAAAGTTATATAAGGAAAAAGTATTGGCCCTAACATAACATAACATTCTAAATTAGCTAATATTAAACTTCCTGCAAAGATAATAAACTTCAGGCTTAATATTAATAGAGAAGACACAATTAATAATAACGCCGACTGATAAATATTTAAAATTACAAACCTGCTACTTTTTCTGTTAGATATAATGTTTAAAAATATTGATAAGATTCCGGTCAAGCCAAAAGTATAATAACAACTGAATGCAATAAGCCTTTCTAATAAATCAGGTGTTATTAAATCATTTTCATATTGATTTAATCTACTGGTTTTATATTTAGATTTATAGCATATTTTTACATTACTATTATGAAAAGCTTTATAAGTTTCCAGATTGCTTCTATGCCTTGAAGAAATAGCTTTTTGCATATTAAACCCTTGTAACTAACTGCCTTCTATAACTATATTTATATTGTTAAACAATATCCAAAATAATTTTAAATTATGAATTTTTTTTACTTGAAGATAGCTGAACTCAATCAAAATTATTTAACCAAAAAAAATGCAAGGGGTAAACCTTGCCATAACAGGGAAGTTAGGTAAGAATGTAATGCTAAACATAACGTTGAGTTAAATTATTTATAGTATTAACTGGCATTTTCTCAATCATACTCCATAGTTTTTCTTCTTGTTTATCAATTCTATTAGTTCTTTTAAGGGCAAGAAATTCTTGTCTCAGGTCTTCGATTCTTGCCTGAATTTTTTCATTTTGATTATTATCTATATTATTATTTTTTAATTGATCTTTCATTGATTTTATTGAATCAGATATATTATTTAACTTGTTTTCTTGTATTTCTAACTTGGTCTTAAGATGTTCTGATCTTATATCTGCTAAGAATTTTCTATCTGCCGCAGGCGAACCAACAATATTTCTTTTTAATTTTACCTTTTCTTTTGTTAAATCTTTTGATACAGTTTTATTATCCTGTTCAAGCTTATTTTTAATATTTTCCATCTGTTCTCTTCTTTGAAGAAGCAAGCTTTTTTCAGCAGAATCCGAACCTTTTATTGACTCCAGTTGCTTATCAATATTGTTAATAGAACCATTAATAGAATTAAGTTGACCATCAATATTATCTTTTTGATTTTCAAAATTATTTATTTTAATCATAGAGTCAACAGCTTTAGCTTGTTTACTGTTTGCCGGATATGTATTCTGTAATTCAGATAACAGCCTACCCTCAATATCATTCATAGCTTCAATTCTTGCCTGAATAGAGCTGGCTTCAGCTTCATCAGGGTCTACATTACTTTTAGAAGAAACCAATTCAATCTTACTCTGATTTAATTTATTCAGATAACTACTTATTGAATTTCTTTTTTCCTCTTTAGCCATTTCTCTGGCATCTGAAGCTACACGATCAGAATAGTTTTCCTGTATTTTAATATTCTTTATTGTAGCTTTAATATCAGAACTACAACAATTTAAATGGGGTTTTAAGTCACTATTTAGCTGTTTAATATTTTGATTCGTTTCACTTTTTTTGTTACATAAAGCATTTCCAACCTGATTCAAAGCTTCAATTTGTTTTTGAACCCTACTTCTTTCCGGGCTATCCGCCTGTAATTTTTCTATCATAATATTAAGTTCCCCAATGTTACCCTGTACCGCCTCAAGATTATGCTGAATCATGTCCATCTTAAAATTCTCATTCAAAAGATTTCCTGTAATTTGTAAAGCATTTGAATTCGCTGATCCTTTAGGATATTCTTCTGATAATTTGTTAACTATGGACACTTTAAGACCATTTAAAGTTTCTAATTGTTTTAAAATTCTTTTTGCTTCTATAGAGTTATTCTCATACTGAGACAATTGTTGTCTTAAGCCTGTTTCATTTTTATATAGATTATTTAAGCTTTCATTAACTCTGTCAACAACTTGAAATGAAGATTCACTATTATCTTCTTTTTTGACAAGCTTGGTTTTATCTGCAGAATTAAAATTTATTTGTGATAAATCTTTTTCTTTATTGAATGAAACATTTGTAAGGTCAACACAACTCTTATTGTTAAATGTTTGCGCATTCCTTAATAATGCAACGTTAAATTTTACGTTGTTTATCACGACGTTTCCCCCTGGATAAAACACAATTTTGCTGACCAATTCGATCACAATGCTTGTATATTTTAATAATAGATCTTTTTCAAAAGAAAACCATGCAAAAAAGCTCTCATATTAAATGAGTATTACTACTCATTTATATATAGGTATTTAGTACGATAAGACACTTTAGCTGGCCTTTGCCATCCTTTTTTTTTATAATCTATTTATAAATTATAAATTTTTATTTATTCTTACTTTGTTAGTATATTGTTCTATAGCAAGTTGTACTGTCATTATTAAACCTTTTCTATTAAACCATTTACATTTTATTGGAGCCATAAATGCTTTTTAAAGGGCCACCACAAAGTGGTAAAACACAATTACTATCTGAATACTACTTAGATCTCATCGACAACAATGTAGATGTCGCTTCAATACTGATAATATGCTCAAATGCCTATAGAAAACAAGATCTGGCAACAAGAATTAAAAACAACTTATCTGGTAGTTATTCAGGGCTTAATATATACACATTTCATGGTATTGTTTATAACACCGTTAAAGATTTTTGGCCACTTATAGAAAAAAGGTTGAAAGGTTCTCCTCAAATTTTACCACACTTAACAGGCCTGGAAAGCTGCGAGTTTCTATTAAAAGAGTGTATTAAAGAACAGAATTCCAAAAGTAGTATTGATTTAACATTCGAAGATTTTTACGGTCAGCAATCTTTAGTTACACAACTCATTAGACGTTACAGGTTAATGAGTGAAAATAATCTTTCATTTAATGACCTTCTTCATAGAACTCAATTAAGCTATCAAAAATTTGATATACCTGCTAATGAAGCCCTAAAATGTCTTAAAATCAAGTCTTCATCTATAAGAGTACTAGACTTTGTATCTCAAATGAATGCTTTTAACTTACTTATTAATCAGGAAGATACTGTTATTAATCACTTCTCAAAATATAAGTATCTTCTTGTTGACGATTTTGATGAAACTATTATCGCCAGTCAACAATTTATAAACCTATTATTACCCAATTTGAAAGAATTTTACATCACTTTTGACCCAGATGGTGGAACGAGAAGAGGCTATCTTGGTGCTTATCCTGCTGGTTGGAAAGATATATTAGAAAAGACAAAATCAGAAACAAAAGTATTATTCTCAAGTGCACCTGCGAAGGAGTTAGCAGAAAAACTCTATTCTTCCATAAAAATACAGACACCTGCTTCTATTAAAGGTATTTACCTTTCAAATAGCATTAACCGTATTGATATGCTTGAAGAACTCACTTCTAAAATAAACTTTTTAATTTACGAAAAACTAGTTCCAGTTGAAGAAATAGTTGTTGTAGTACCCTTATTAGACAGCCCTGTTAAAGCTACAATTGAAAACTACTGTAATAAAACAAATATTAAATATCAGTTCCTAACAGGTTCTAATAGACCAATAGATAACCCCGGTGTATATGGCACTTTAACTATAGCTCAGTTAATCAATCCTCAATGGAATCTTAAGCCAGACCCTTATGATATAAGACTTTTACTTGCCGGTCTTTTTAAAATGCCTGCCATTTTGGCTGATAAAATAGCTCAGTTATATGAAAAAGAATACAAAACAAATCCCATTCTTCCTAATAGTCTTTTACCTGAATTTAATGAAGAATTTAATGAACAATATCAACAATTAATTAATACAATAGAACTACTAAAAGATAGCAAATTAAATCTATACCAGCAAATGGTAAAGATTTTCTCAGATATTATCGCACCTAATTTATTAGAAGATGATCCAGTAGATGATTTTAATAGAATTCTTGATTCTCTTAAAGACTTCATGATTCTATCACTAAAACATAAAGCCAACATAGGGAAAGAACTCTCTGAAAGAGACTGGCTATTACAGGTTAAAAATGAACATGTTGCAGAAAATCCTGTTATGCCAGCAAAAATTATGCCAGATGCTTTAATCATAGCCACACCACAAAAAATTGTCGATATTGAACTACAAAGTGACTATCAAATCTGGCTGGATGTCTCTTCTAACGGGTGGACCAGAACTCAAACGGCTGCACTTTATAATGCCTGGGCTTATTCTAAATATTATGACGGCTCACAATATGACGATATTATTTTCACACATAGCATTGCAGCTCACGTCATTAGATCTCTTGTCTATAATTGCAGAAAAGAAATAATTGCACTGGCTTCAAACATTGATTCTTCAGGTAATGAGCAACAGGGCTGGTTAATCAATTATCTCGGCAGAGGTAAAGAATCGTATACACCTCTGAATCCTCCTGTTTTAAGAGATGACCAGAAAGAAATATTAAATTACAAGTCTGGAACCCTGGCTGTAGCTGCAGTTCCGGGCTCAGGCAAAACTTTTGTTAATGTTGCCCTTATTGTCAAATTAATTGAACAAGGTGTTAACCCTGAAAATATCCTTGTTTTAACTTATATGGAATCAGCAGCTCAAACTCTGATTAATAGAATTAAATCTATCTTTCCTGATTTGATTATACTACCTCAAATATCAACTATTCACGGACTGGCCTACAAAATTATAAGAGATGATGACAATCTTGCTAAACTCGGCCTGCCAAATGATCTTGATGTAGCTGATGAAGCTTTTAAAGAAAACCTGCTTAATACAATTACTAATTCTACTCTGAGTGACTTTGATGACTTTCATAAATGGAAAAGCAATATTATTTCCGGCATTTCACTTGCTAAAAGCCAAAAAATAAAACCTAAAGATATCGCTATATACCTGCAAAAAAATGATCTACAGGAACTAAATGATTTTTATTTGCCATATAAACTCTATACTCAGGAACTTGAAGAGAGAGGCCTCATTGATTTTGATGACCAGATAAGATATGCTATTGAGCTCCTTGAGAATTTTCCGGAAGTAAAAGAAAAATATCAAAACAAATACCTTTATATCATTGAAGATGAAGCCCAGGATTCTACTAAACAACAACAAAAATTATTATCTTTAATTGTTGAAAACCACAGTAATTATATCAGAACCGGTGATGCAAATCAGGCTATTATGACAACTTTCACACCGGTTGACGTTGAGGGTTTTAAAAATTTCATCAGCAATGCTGATAAAACGGTAGTTATGGACCAATCTCAAAGATGCGCTGAACCTATTTATACCCTTGCCAATGACTTAATTAATCTTTCTCAGGACATAGAAGAATTAAAAGACGCTTTCTATTATGCAGAAATGAAACCTGTTAAAGGTAAAAACCCCGATATTATAGAACGACCTTTCTTAAATATATTTGATGAATCTGAAAATGAAAAAGAATTTGCTGCCAGAAGATTATCAGAGCTTACTAAAAATTATCCGGATTCTACTATTGCCATATTAACAAGGTCTAATCCCCTTGCTATAGAGTGGACCAGATTTCTTGACTCCAGAGGATTTAACTGTATTTGCTTTAGTGACAATATTCAACAGCAAATGGTTTTTAACATTATTCATAATTATTTGAGAGTAATACATAAACCTTATAATAACTACTTTATTAAAGATCTTTATGAGGCTTTAGTTGAATATGATATAATTTATAAAGACCCTGAGTCTTATGAATTTATAACTAAACTTGGCTCTCCATTTATCAGCTTTGATATAACTGAATTTCCAACCAGCCAGTTAATACAATTATATATGGATATCTTCTACTGGCTTGAAAATTCCAGCATACCAGCCTCTGAGTTAATATTAAAATTATCTCAGGAACTATTTACTGACCCTATAGACAAGTCCAACGGTTATATTTTATCTATTGCAGCTGAAAAATTTCGAAGAGATCAGTCAAAAATAAGATATAAAGAAAATTTTGATACCCTGTTTGATAACGCTACAAACCCTGAAGCCATAAAACCAGTTGTGGGTTTACCTGAAACAATCTCTTATTTTAATGAATTAATTAAATTAAAAAAAGTTAGAGGGTTTAAGTTTCTTGAAAAAGAAGACTCTGACCTATCAAAATCCGGATTTGTTCAAATAATGACCGTGCATAAAGCAAAAGGGATGGGGTTTGATATTGTTTTTGTTCCTCACCTCTGGGAAAATCACTGGGCTTATCCTACTACTCTCGAAAATATTCAACTTCAGGCTTCTGACAGGCTCGAAATACAGCTTCAAAAAATTGGGGGGGAGATACAGAAAAATAATACATACGTAGAAGAGTCTACAAGATTGCAACAAGCTGCTGAAAACTTGAGACTTATTTATGTCGCTATCACAAGGGCTAAAAAGTTTCTGCATCTGACATCTTCACGTAAAGCTCTTTCTAAATACAATAAATGGAACCCAAAACAACCTTCAAGAATTTTAGAATGTTTAATAGAACACCAGAATAAACAACAACTCATTGCAGGCAATATTAATGATTAAAACAAGAATTATTAACGATGATTTTACACATAATAGTTTTAAAACCTACGACAGGTGTAAGCGAAAATATTATTATGAATATGTTAAAAAATTACACTGGCCCGGTATAGACTCTGATTATGAGCTTGGGCTTTCAGTTCATAAATTGCTGGATTATCAGGCAAAGGGCTTTAATGTTGATATATTTCTTAAAAGTTGCAGAATAGACATCAAAGAACTATGGAGCTATTTATACAATAGCGAAATTATTAAATACCCTGTTATTGAATCTGAGTGGGCATTTAATACAAAGATTAATAGTTCTAATTACTGGGTTCAGGGCAGAATTGACAGACTCGTAAAAATTGACAAAAAAAAATATGCCATTATAGACTTTAAAACCGGACAACAATTGCCTTCTACTAAAACTGAAGACTGGCAATCAATTGTTTATTTGTTCTGTACAGTCTCAGCTAAAAATTTTAAGCCTGAAGAAATTGAATTCTGGTATTATAGAGTTGAAAAAGAGCCAGAAATTCGAATTATTAAGTATGATTCTGATCTACATAAGCTTTTTGAGTCAAAAATATCTAATAAAATTAATGAAATTCTCTCTACTAACACCTGGAATATAAGCGAAAATTGTAATAAAAAATATTGTCCATATACAGTATTATGTTCAAAATAAATATATATACCTATCCACGTAAGTAAACTATATATGCTTTAAATTTACTACAGGGTGTTTTTCGGTGCTGAGCACCGAAAAACACCCTTAATTCCCTAAAATCTATCATTACTTTCAATGAAAATAAGACTTGTGCATTAGTGTATATATTTTCAAAAAAGCTAAGATAGCAGAGAAATAGTGTTTAAACCCTCCATTTGTTAACCACTATTCCCTGATATAACAATCTACGGAAGTAA
>JBFMGH010000368.1:0-18753 GCA_040752795.1 Cyanobacteriota bacterium | reverse complement strand
TGAGCTGGATGGCTGTGATGATGCCGATCTTGTTATCACGTCATTTGGAAGCTGTGCCAGGATAGTAAAAAGTGCTATCAAAGAAGCAAGGAATCAGGGTATGAAAGTTGGTTTAATGAGACCAATTACATTGTGGCCATTCCCACGCAAGATCATGCATGATATCTCTGAAAGATGTCCACTTATTCTTGATATTGAAATGAATATGGGACAAATGCTTCAAGATGTGAAGATGTTTAAACATGGTGGTGCCAGAATAGAATTTTACGGCAGACCTGGTGGTGGAATACCTACACCTGAAGAAATTCTAGCTAAAATTAAAGAAACTATCGAGTTAAAGCAAAAAGTGTAAAAGTAATGAGGTAAAAATATATGAGTCAATTAGTATTTAAACAACCTGAAGCAATAAAACCAGATTATAGCTTTAATTTCTGTCCTGGTTGCGATCATGGTGTTGCAGTAAGGCTGGTAGCTGAAGCTATTGATGATCTGGGATGTAGAGAAAGAACACTGATGGCAGCCAGTGTTGGTTGTTCAGTATTCGGTTATGATTATTTTAATGTTGATGTTGTTGAATCTCCACACGGTCGTGCGCCTGCCGTAGCAACCGGAATGAAAAGAGCTAATCATGATCATGTTGTATTTACATATCAGGGTGATGGTGATGCAGCATCAATAGGTTTAACTGAGCTGGTGCATTCAGCTATCAGAGGTGAAAGAATTACTGTAATATGTATAAACAATACAAACTTCGGTATGACAGGAGGGCAGGCAGGCCCAACTACTATTCCTGGCCAAAAAACAACAACTACGCCATATGGAAAAGATATCCATGACGTAGGTTTTCCGCTTAAAATTGCTGAAATAATTGCATTGTGTCAGGGAGCAGCTTTTGTAGCAAGAGGATCACTCGATAGCCCTGCGGCTATAAAAAATGCCAAAAAACTTGTAAAAAGAGCATTTGAAGTTCAAATAGAAGACCTTGGATTTGGATTTGTTGAATTATTGTCTTCTTGTCCAACAAACTGGCATAAAGATCCAAGATTATCTCATGATTGGGTGAAAAAAGTTCTTTATCCAGTGTTCCCATTAGGTGTATTAAAAAATACAACAGCTGAATAGGAGATAATACAATGACTATAAATGTAATAATGGCAGGTTTCGGTGGCCAGGGTATATTAATGGGAGGTAATATATTAGTACACGCAGCTATGTATGAAGGTAAATATGTAACATGGATGCCTTCTTATGGTGTAGAAATGCGTGGAGGTACAGCTAACTGTACAGTAGTTATGTCAGAGCAAGAAATAGGTTCTCCTGTTATAGGTCACCCACAAAATATAATTGTTTTTAACTTACCATCTAAAGATAAGTTTGAAAAGTTGGTTAAACCGGGTGGTTTTATTATTGTAAATTCTTCTTTAATAGAAGAAAAAGTTAAAAGGGAAGATGTAAACGTTTTATATATGGATCTAAATAAAATGGCTGAAGACCTTGGAGAACCAAGAAGTCTTAATATGATAGCTCTTGGAGCTTTCATTCAATATACAAAAGCAGTCACTCTTGAGCATACAAAAGCAGCAATTCAAGAGTCGTTCCAGAGAAAACCAGCAGTTATAGAAATAAATAAAAAAGCTTTAGAGTATGGTTATAACTATGCATGTGAAAATGAAATAGTTAGAGCCAGGCAAATGGCTTAATAAGCATACAAAAAAGGGCGGCCTGCGGCCGCCCTTTTTAAACTATATTATTTGATTATTCAATAATTCCTGACTCAATTTGTTCTTTGATTTTATCTCTCAGCTGGGTTTGAATGGTTGTAGGTGATTGGCCTCCATTTATAGTAATGAAATTAAATTCTTCTGTCATTTTAGAATATTCAGCCAGAATTCTTCTTTGGTAAATCTTGAAGCTTTCGTAAAAGTCAGTAGAAAGACCGACATCCATGCCTGATTCGTGATAGTCAAGCCCACTTGTAGCTATTATTCTTTTAAGAAGAGTATTGCACGACATTTTTAAATAGAATACAAGATCAGGTTCAGGAGCAAAACCATATAGTTTCCTTATCCATATAGGGCTAATACCTCTTACAACATCTCTGGCAAATGCTGTATAGATATATCTGTCAGCAAGAACCACTAGGCCAGCTTTTAGGGCAGGTATGATAATATTTTCAAGCCTGTGAGCAAAATCTGATGAATAAAGAAGGCTAAATGTTGTAGCATTAAGCAGGTTGCGATCTTTGGCTTCAGAAATTACTGGAGACATAATAGGAGATGATTTCCATTCTGTTACTACAACACCATAGCTCTCAACAGCAAGCCACTCACGAAGGCGTTGAATTTGAGTGGATCTACCTGCGCCATCTGTTCCCTCTATAACTATCAATAAACCCGGATAGCCGTGTTTAGTTTTTGGATTATCGTTTTCTTTTTCAGCATATATCATCATTGCTGTGTAAATTCCTTTATTTAATTTCTATACCTTTTTCAATAAGTTTATCTTTAACAATATTTCTAAATAAAAGTTGCTGGTGATGAATGGTATCTGTTGCATCGATTTGTTTTAGGCCAAAACTATCAACCATTTTATCATATTGTTCAATAACTCTACCCTGAAAAATTCTGTAGCTTTCGTATGGGTCGTGACTGAGGCCTAAATCCATACCGGCTTCATAATATTTGGGGGCTCTGTTATAACAAATTCTTTCCAGCGATATATCAACAGGTACTCTGAAATAAACAGATAAATCTGGTCTTATAGCAAAACCATACATATTTTGTACCCAGGTAAAATCAACACCTCTTGCAACGTCACGTGCAAAAGCTGTATAAACATATCTGTCAGCAAGAACAATGAAACCTGCTTTTAGAGAAGGAACAATAATTTGTTCCAGTCTGTCTGCGAAATCGACAGCATGAAGTAAACTAAAAGTTCTTGGTGAAAGCAGATTTTTCCGCTTTGCTTTTTTTGTAGTTCTTGAAATTAATTTTGAAGAGTTCCACTCAGTAAAAATGACCTGGCCCATTGTGCTGGTTAGCCATTCTTTTAATAGGGCCAATTGTGTACTTTTGCCTGAGCCGTCAATACCTTCAACACATATTAATGTTCCTGGAAGTTGATGATCTTCTTGAAATCTCATAATTATCTATGCTTTTCTTACTAAAATTACATGTTCAAACAGGTTTATAATGATATCAAAGACAACAAATAAAAACAAATATTTTAAACATTTTATTAATTAGTTAAAAAAGTTAATAGAAAGATATGTAAATATAATATTTCAATAAATAGCCTAAATAGCCGATTTTATTAACATATAAACCATATCAATTATGCTATTATTACATAAACCTAACGTTTGATGATATAAGATATAAAATGTTATACTTGAATTAATTTTCTTTTATTATAATAATACTCAATATTAAAGGCATTATAATTATTTAAATACCCGATGACTAATATAGGAGAGAGTAATATGACAAGAAAAGTTTATATAATTGATGTAACAAATAGAGATGGTGTTCAAACTGCTCGTATTGGTTTGTCAAAATTACAAAAAACAATGATAAATCTGTATTTATCCAGAATGGGTATATATCAGGTTGAATTAGGTTTTCCTTTTACTGAACAGGAGAAAAACTATATAAATGCCAATGAGTCATTACAGAAAAAAGGTGCTTTAAAGAATCTTGTTTTAGAAGGCTGGTGTCGTGCTGTAAAATCTGATGTTGAAAAAGCAATGGAATATACAAATTTAAAGGCTTTAAATCTTTCAATATCAACATCTGAAATAATGACCGAAGGTAAATTTAAAGGTTCAGTTGTCAGAAGGCCTGAAGAAGACCCTTCTAAAAGGAATCTAATTGATACGATGCAAACAGCAGTTAAAACTGCCCTGAGTAAAGGCGTCGAATATGTTGGTGTTAACGCTGAAGATGCATCAAGAACAGATATTGAATATTTAATAGATTTTGGATTTGCTGCTAAAGCCGCAGGAGCTTGCAGATTACGTTATTGTGATACCCTTGGATATGATACACCAGAAACAATATACGAAAGAGTAAAAAAACTTGCTGAAGAAGTAAAAATTGACATTGAACCACACTGTCATAATGATCTTGGTTGTGCCGTCGGTAATTCAATTATGGCAGCAATGGGAGCAATTGATGCAGGTGTTGATGCATATATAAATACTACCGTTAATGGTTATGGTGAAAGAGCGGGCAATGCCGATCTTGTCTCCTGCCTGTTAATGCTTAAATATGGTAGCAGAATGCCGGAAAGAGGTTTTGAAATAGGTGACATTGATCTAAAAATGTTTAGAAAAATATCTAAATATGCTGCACATGCTTTTGATCAACCTATGCCAATTAATCAACCTGCTGTTGGTAATAATGCTTTTGCTCATGAATCAGGCATTCATACTGATGGAGCTTTAAAGGATAGGCATAATTATGAATTGTTTGATTATGATATTTTTGGAGACTACAATGAATATGCACATATTCCTGGCAAGTATCGTTCAGAAAGCTCTATAGCATATTTTGGCGATGTTAAGTTGTATGAAAATGATCTTTATGAAAATAAAGACAGGGTAATTCTTGCTGGTGAATATGGTGGCATGGCAGGTCTTAAGCACGTATACGGGCTGCTTAATATAGAATTTAAAGATGATGAATCAGCAAAATGGTGTTTGGATCTTGTAAGACAGGCTAATGCTCATAATCAGATGCCTCTTACCAATGATGAACTTAGATTTATTGCCGCATACCCTGAAGAAACTTCTATGATTTTGAGTGTTGATTATATTAAAACGCCGGAATTTGTTTTATCAAGGTAGAAATAACTATTATAAATGTAAATCTATAGCCAGCCATTCTCTGGCTGGCTATTAAGTTGTGCAGGTATATAAAACATAACAATAATCATTTTTATTAGCAAAATTTTTTGTGTTTGTATTTTATTCTTATAACACGTGTTTAAAGTCAGGGATAAATATTGTTAACTGTTACAAGAAAGACTAATAATGCTTTAATAACAAATTATCAGCCGCTAAATATAGCAAAGGCTGATAAAAAGTTATCATTGATAAGCTTTTTAGGTAAACAGTTAAACTATTCATTAGATGAAAAAGAAGTTTTAAATATATTCGAAAAAGAAATTGTTCCTATACCAAGAGCTTCGGGTAACTGTCAGCAAATCAGTAACTATTTGACAGATCAACTCAAGAAAGAAGGTTTTGACGTTTTTCAACAACCTGATGGGGTTGGCAAAGGTAATATTGTAGCCTCCAGAAACATTAATAGTGGCGAAAGAAATGCTATAATTCTTCAGGCTCATATGGATATGGTGTATGTTGCCAGGAAAACAAAAAATCCTTCACCAAATGTTAAAAAACAAATTGTTGAGCCAATTCGCCAGGGCGATAATTATTTAATGGCAAAAAACACTTCACTTGGTGCTGATGATGGAATAGGAGTGGCGCTAGCTCTTGCTGTTGCCAGAATTAAAGACTCTAATTTTAGGAAAATACCTCTTCAGGTTATTTTTACTGTTGATGAAGAAATAGGCCTGATCGGAGTACAAGATTTGCCCTCTGATGCTATTAAAGGCAAGTATCTTATTGGCCTTGATAACGGCAATTCAGGTATTATTATTAATGGATGTGCAGGCTTGGCTGATTTTGATGTTAAAGAGCCTGTTGCTTATCGAAAATTAAATGAAATCAGTAATAAAGAGCATAAGAAAGTTAATATAAAAATTTCCGGTGCATCAGGTGGTCATTCTGGTCTGGATATTAATAAAGGTCATATTAATCCTGTTGTTAATATTGTAAAGTTTTTAGATCAGAATAAAGACGGGGTGCAAATATCTAAACTAATCGGTGGTAGAGAAGTTAACACAATACCTGATAGTGTAAATCTTGAACTATTTGTTGAATCTGATAAGGTTTCTAGTTTTATAAAATCTTTTGAAAAACATTTTAAAGAAACAAAAATTCTTCATGCTTCAACGGATCCAGCATTAAAAAAAGAAATTAAGCTGGATGAAAATATTAGTTTTCAGGAAAAAGTTCTTGATCCGGAAATGCAAGACAAGATTTTGTATGTATTATCTGATGTTTTAAAAAATGGTCCTATAACCTTAACCAAAGACATTGCCAAGCCGGTTACCTCACAATGTTTGAGTTCTGTTGATCTGCAGGATGGAGAAATTAAGCTTAAATTGAGATTGCGTAGCAACAATAAAGCAGACAGATACAAAGAACTTCGCAATACTCAGAAAGCTCTGGCGCAGTTGTTTGAAAAAGAAATTGAGCCGGCAAATGTAACACCTGTCTGGGAACAAAAAAATACAAATGTATTGGATCTTGCAATAAAAGCTTTTGAGGAAACTAATGGTAAAAAACCTCGCCTGTCTTCACCGCATGGAACAGTAGAAGGTTCTGTTCTTAATGCCCTTGTAAATGAACAAATTTGTATAGGTCCAACTGTAAAAGATGTTCATACTCCAAATGAAAGGTTGTATATTCCTTCATTGAAGCCAACCTGCAGGTTTTTAGAGCAACTTATAAGAGATGTATATAATTTTCTTATTATGAAAAATCAGGATAAAGCTGCATAATCAGCATTCTTGATCTGGTGATAAAAAAAATGATTGTGCTAATTAAAATTAATGGCTAAAATTTATTTATGGCAGAATACTATGAAATAAAAGATGTAGATGAAAAATATATGAGACTATGCCTGGAGCTTGCAGAAGAAGGAGCGTCCAGGGTGTCTCCTAATCCAATGGTTGGGGCTGTAATTCTTGATAGAGATGGCAATATGGTAGGTCTTGGTCATCATAAAGAATATGGTGGCCCTCATGCAGAAATATTTGCATTAAGAGAAGCTGGAGATAATGCGAAAGATGGTACTTTATATATAAATCTTGAACCTTGTTGTCATCATGGAAAAACACCCCCGTGTGTTAACGCTGTCATTAATTCAGGAATTAAAAGGGTTGTTATAGGAATGGTTGACCCTAATCTTAGAGTAGCAGGTAGAAGTGTTGAATTAATGAAAGCTGCTCAGATAGAGGTCACAACCGGAGTTCTTGAAAAAGAGTCTATCGAATTAAACAAGGCATTTTATAAATATCACACTACTGGATTTCCACTTGTAGTATCTAAAATAGCCATGACTCTTGATGGTAAAATAGCAACCAGAACCCAGAGTAGCCAGTGGATAAATTCTGATGAGTCAAGAATGTTATCGCATCACTGGAGAAACAGGTTTGATGCTATTATTACAGGAAGTTCTACAATAATATCAGACGATTCTCGCCTTACATGTCGGATACCTGGCGGACGAGATCCGGTAAGAATTGTTATAGATAGCAAGCTTAGAACAAGTCCTGATGCTAAGGTTTATACTGTTGAGTCATTATCACCGGCTATATTGGTAACTTCATTTAAATATGAAGGAGATCAACTTAAACCCTACGGAAAGAATAAGAATGTAACAATATACAAATCTCCTCTGACTGAAGATGGGAAAATAAACCTGCCAAATCTTTTAAGATATCTTGCAACAGAACACAGGATATTAAGTATTATATTGGAAGCAGGGCCGACATTAAATGGCGTGATGCTTAAAGAAGGTCTGGTAGATAAGTATTATGTTTTCGTGGCTCCTAAAATAGTTGGAGACAAAAACGCCTATAGCTCTATAGATGGTATAGGAACCCTGGATATTAACAATGCAATTCAATTACATGAAGTTAAAACAAGGCAAATAGGTGATGATATTTTAATTAAAGCCTGGGTTAAAGATGAATTCAGAAGATTAAATCAATAATTGCCTTTCATTGCCCGTTCCACATCTCGTTTGGAAGATTTTTCTGCTATTGCCTGTCTTTTGTCGTACAGTTGTTTACCTTTAGCAAGTCCGAGTTCTACTTTAGCCCAGCCACCTTCGAAATACATTTTAAGTGGAACAAGTGTTAAAGAACATTCCTTGGTTTTTCCGATAAGTTTACGTATTTCCTGTTTGGTTAATAAAAGTTTTCTGGGTCTGTCAACTTCATGATTATATCTATTACCCTGCTCATAATGAGCAATATTGCTTTTTAATAGCCATACTTCGCCTTTATCTACTTTGGCATAACTTTCTTTAAGGCTTACTCTATGAGCTCTGACAGACTTGACTTCCGTGCCAGTAAGAACTATGCCAGCATTAAATCTTTCAAGAATATGAAATTCGTGAAAAGCTTTTTTGTTTGTAGCAATTACATTTGAATATGATTTTTTATCTTTTTGATCTTTGCTCATAAAATTAATTATATATTAGATTTAAATTATCTCAAGCCTTTGCAGCACTGGTTTTATTAACAAGCTTGATAAAATATTAGATATTTCAAAATAAACTTTGTGAGTATGATATTATATCAGCTGAGTTAATAAAGGTGTTTAAATAATGAATAAAAACATTTTAGCGACAATAATTGTATTAGCTATAGGTATAGGTCTTCTGGCAGGGGTTCATTTTCTTGGCTCACAAGATGATAAAAAACCTCAGGCAGCACAAGAGTCTTTAAAACCTAAAGAGGAAACTGCTGAAGGCTATAAAGACCTTGGCAATTTATACATAAAGAAAAAAGAATATGATAAAGCTCTCGAGTGTTATAATAAAGCGCTGGAGCTTGATCCTGAATATCCTCCAGCATACAATAATATAGCCAATGTGCACTTTATTTTAGGTGAATTCGAAAAATCTATAGAAAATTATAAGCTTGCTATTGAAAAAGACCCGGAAAATGCAGATTATTATAGTAGTTTAGGAAATGCTTATTCAGCTATTAAAGATTTTGATAATGCATTTAAAAACTATGAAAAACGTATTGAATTAACCCCGGATTCCTTTAGAGATTATTATAATATTGGTTTTATTCATTTTGTTAAAGAAGATTATGAAAAAGCAATCGAATATTATGAGAAGGCAATTAAGTATAATCCTAAATTTGTTACTGCCTATGACAATTTAGGAATTGTATATGTCAAACAACAAAAATTTGATAAAGCTATTGAGTGCTTTAATAAAGCTATAGAAATCAATTCAAGAGATTATATGGCATACATGAATCTTGCTGCGGTTTATGACCAGCAAGGTAAAAAAGAACAAGCCCTTGAAAATTTTAGAAAAGCACTTAAAGCTAATCCGGAAGTAATTAATAATATACCACCTGAATATCAAAAAGAATTATAAAATTATTATAGATTATGCTTTGAAGTTTTATGCTGCACAAGCTTTCTAATATTAAGAATGATAGAAATATAATCAGGCCTTGATACTATAATGAAATATATTCAACGTAATTGTATATTTATAGCATTAGGAATCATTTTACTTTTGCTAATAATTCTAATACCTGAATTAAAAACTGACAAAACGGATAAAACTAACAATAATAAAAATACCCAACTTCTAATGGCAAATAAACTGCAAGAAAAACTTGATCTAGGAATTAAATATTATAAACAAAAAGAATATAACCTGGCTATAGATAACTTTGAAAGTGCAATTAAACAAAAACCTGACTATTTTGAAGCTTATTATGCTCTTGGAATTGTATATGAAGATATGCAAAACTTTGATGAAGCTATAGAAAATTATAATAAGGCAATTAAACTAAATGATAAATTTATTGAAGCCTATTATAGTCTGGCAAAGTTATATGAAAAACTGGGTAAACAAACTCTTTCAAAGCAATATTATGAAAAAATAATTGAGTTGAAGCCTGATAAGGTTGTTGCTGAATATTTAGAAAATGCTAAAAAAGCAATGGAACAGAAAAATTATGATCTTGCTATTAATTTACTGGAAGAATCAAAAAAAATTGCCCCGGATAATATAACAATTTATTTGTACCTAAGTGATGCTTATTTTGATTCCGATCAATTCGATGCTGCTCTTGAAATCCTTGAGGAAGCCTTGAAATTATTTCCTGATAATCCTGATATATATTATAGATCAGGTCTTGTTTATCATAATAAAGGTGAAATAGCAAAAGCTAAAGAAAATTATGAATATGCTATTGGCCTTAATCCTGATCACATGCCTTCATATAATGCCCTGGGTATTTTGTATGGTAATGAAGGAGATAAAAATAAAGCAAAAGAGTTTTTTGATATAGCTAATGAACTTGGTTCAGAAGAAAATGACTCTGCTAATAATCTTGGATTATCTTATTTAATTAATGAAGAATATGATCTTGCTATTGAAACGTTTGAAAAAATTATTGAACAAGACCCTGAAAATGCTAATGCTTATTTTAATCTAGGTAATGTATATATGCAAACAGAAGATAATAAGACAGCAAAAGAATATTTTGAAGAGGCTATAAACATTAACCCTGAACATACTGGTTCTTATTTGAACCTTGGAAATATTGAACTGGATGATAATAATTATCAAGAAGCTATTCTTAATTATGAAAAGGTTATTGAATTGGAAGAAAATAATATTAAAGCTTTCTTTAATCTTGGTATCACATATCATAAAAAGGGTAATGAAGATAAGTCATTAGAATATTATAAGAAAGCATTAGAACTGGATCCTGATCATGCGGAATCTAACTATAATATAGCGATAATATTATTTGAGAAAGGTAAAAACAAAGAAGCACTTAAATATTTTAGAAAAGCTGTAGAAATTAAACCTTCTCTTAAAGACTTGTTACCACAGGGGGTAAACCATAAACTATAATCGATTGCCTTCGCCGGGAACATAGTTTAGCCCTTAAACATTTCTCTGGTGCCAGACTTGTTTTAAATTTTGATATAGTTATGCATAAGTCATAGTTTTTTATTGGTCTTTTATTATTTTTAAAATATAATCTCTGAAGCAAATGGTTTTAAATAATTGAAATAAGAGAATTTTATGATTGAACTTTTCGGCTGGATAATATTATTTATTGTAAGCCTTGCAATATTGATAAAAGCTTCTGACCTATTTGTAGATTCTGCTGAATTAATAGGTAAAAAGTTCAATATACCTAAATTTGTTATTGGTGCAACAGTTATTGCCCTGGGAACCTCTTTGCCAGAACTGGTTTCTTCTATTATAGCAGTTTTAAAAGATTCTTCAGAAATTGTTGCCGGCAATGTTATAGGTTCAAATATTACTAATATTCTTATGATATTTGGGGTAACCGGCCTTCTCTATAAAGAAATGATTATCCCTCGTAAAGTTGTTGTTATAGATTCACCTATACTAATTATTTCATCTTTATTGTTGCTTGTTACTATCTATGATGGTTCGTTTACTCTTAAAGAGGCGTTTATATTTCTGTTATTCTTTATATTTTATAATATTTATCTGGTTAAAGTGAAAGATAAAAGAGGAGATGACAATTTATATGAGGAAAAAGACGAAAAACAATTTACCTGGAAATCTCCTGTATTGCTTATATTAAGTTCATTTCTTATTTTTCTTGGGGCTAAATATACTATTGATTCAGTAATTGAGATTGCCAATATAATGAATGTTGGAAAAGAAGTAATAGCAATAACTGCAATTGCTCTTGGAACATCATTGCCAGAATTGATAGTTTGTCTATCTGCGGCAAAGAAAAACAGGCCTGAGATTATTCTTGGCAATATTCTGGGATCTAATATATTTAACACTTTAGGTGTTATGAGTATACCAGCACTCTTTGGAAACCTAGTTATACCTCATGATATAATAATGTATGGATTGCCGGTAATGTGTTTTGTGTCACTTTTATTCCTCTTTGTTGTTAGTGATAAGAAATTTACAAGAAATGAAGGTATAACATTGCTTGTTTTATACATATTATTTATTGCCGGCTTGTTCATAACACCTGGGCAGAATAGTATTTCACCTTAAGATACAAAATAATTAATTATTGATTAATTTTAACTTTAAATAAAAGAAAATTATCTATAATAATTTCAGGTTAATAAAACTATGGTTAAAGATAATAAAGAATTGACAAAAGATAAATTCTATCTGGAAGTTTTAAAAAACATTCCTGAAGCTCTTATAGTTTGTGATAAAGATTACAAAGTGGTGTTTGTTTCTGAATCATTCAGTAAAATCTTTCAAATTGATTCAGGAATCATAGGAAAAAAGTTTCAATCACTGATACGAAATACTTCCAAAATTAACTGTCATATATGTAAAGGTAATCCTGCAAAATATATTCCCCAGGAAGACTACTCACATCAGGCTACATTAATAGATGAAACAGGTAAGGACATACTAATAAGGATCAGTCATAGTATAATGCCTGAAAATGGCGGATACATAAGTATTCTGTCCCCGATGAGCAACCTTGTTTGCCTGAATCAGGCACAGATTGATTTTGTAAGTACGGTAAGTCATGAACTAAGAACACCAATGACAAGTATCAAAGGTTTTGCCGATACCCTCATTAATGCTGGTGATCAACTAACTAAAGAGCAGCAAACAAGGTTTATTACAATAATTAAGAGTCAGGCAGATAGACTTACTCGCCTTGTGGAAAATCTTCTTACGGTTTCCAGGCTTGAAACAAAAAAACATAAGTCGGTATTCCGGTCATTAAGTTTGGAATACTTTGTTGATAGAGTTATATTTGCATTGAAAAATAAATATTCTAATCACATTTTTAAAACTGAAATATGTAAAGATATTCCGTGTGTCTGGGCTGATCAGGATAAACTGGAACAGATATTTACTAATCTTATTGATAATGCTGCTAAATATTCTCAAGAAGGCACTGAAGTTAAAATCAAAGCCTACTTGTGTCCGGAGGATCCAGATAAAATTATTATAGAAGTTATTGATCAAGGTGTTGGAATACCAGAAGAATTTATACCCAAAATATTTAACAAATTTTCAAGAATAGATAACCCCCTTACCAGACAGGTTCAAGGTACAGGCCTTGGGTTGTATATCACCAAAGCCCTAACTGAATCTCTGGGAGGTAAGATAAGTCTTAAAAGCTATAACAATGGTACAATTTTTAAACTTGAATTACTGGTTGCTACACCAGAAAGACAGGCCAGACAAGGCCTTGCTGAGGTGTGATAATGTTATCTAATCTAATGCTTATTGTTGCCGATAAAGAAAAAGCTGAAGTCTATTATAGAAAGCTTCAGCAAGATCAACATTTAACAATTTATTTTGCTGAAACTAAAGAGGAGGCAACTGAAAAAATAGCTGCTTTTGAACCAGACCTTATTTTGCTATCTAATTCATTTAATGATTATAATTCTTACGAATTATGCAAACAATTCAGAGAAATAGAATGTATAACCCGACCAGTAATAGTAATGATTGCTGATGAAGAAGAAGATGCTTCAAAGAGAATAAAAGCGTTTGTCCAGGGTGCCGATGACTATTTATATTCTCATATAGAGGATGAAGAATTTTCTGTTAGGGTTTTAGCACATATTAGAAGGCATATAGAAGAACTTTCTGATTATTCGACTAGATTGCCAGGTGCAACATTAATAAATACACAAATAAAACGCAGAATTAATCTGGGTAATCCATGGTCAGTGATGACTATGAAGCTAAATAATATTAAACCCTATATGGATACTTATGGATGCCTTGCCGGTAACCAACTTCTTAAAGCCTTTATGGCTATTGTAAAGGCCTGCGCGGAAAAAGAAGACTTCTTTGGATGTGTTGCAAATGAAGAGTATATTTTAATTACCAGGCCGTTGATGGTAGAAGCAATGGCCGAAAGTATTTGTGCTACATTTGATCAAATAATACCCAGGTTTTATGCGCCATATGAGGCTGAGCGAGGGTTTACTATTGTTTCAGAAGAAGGAAAAGCATCCCGTAAAGTGAATTTGATTTCAATAAGTATAGGGGTCGTTTCTAGTGAACATCGTCGTATAGATGATTATAAAACCGCACTCAGTTTTGCCAATGCTATGAAAGATCTTGCAAAACACCAGGTCGGTTCGGGTTGGCTTGTAGATAGGCCAATGATTTCCGGAGATGAATTGTATGACGATACAGACAGGCAAAAATATATTTTAGTTATTGAATCTGATGCTGCACTGGCATATCTCCTTAATACTACGCTAGAAATGCAAGGCTATCTTGTTGATGCAACCAGTTGCAAGCAAGAAGCTATTGCCTATATTGATAAAAAAATCCCTGACCTTGTTTTAATTGATGCTGTTTTACCGGGTGACGATGGATGGGGTATCTGTGATTACATAAGAACTAACGACCTTCTGAATAAAACTAAAATTGTTATGGCTACAGTATTGCATGATAAAGAAAAAGCTTTTATTGCTGGCGCAGATTTATATATACCCAAACCATATGAGCTTATGGCACTTCATCGCTGGATTGAAAAACTCATCAATGATACTTACTATTAACTGAAGAAAGGCTCTAATAATTAATGATAATATTTGGCATTGATCCTGGTATGGCTATAGTTGGTTATTGTGCTCTGGAAGTCAATGAAAATAACAAATGTGCAATTAAAACTTGGGGCTCTATTCAGACAGATAAAAGTAAACATCTTTCAAGCAGGCTTCTTGAAATTCATGAAGATCTGAAAATTCTTCTGGCTCAAGTCAAACCGGATGTAATATCAATTGAAGAGCTGTACTTTTTCAAAAATGCTAAAACACTGATTCCTGTTTTAGAAGCTAAAGGGGTAATTTTACTTACTGCGGAAATGTTTAATGTTCCAGTTTATGAATATACTCCATTGGTTGTTAAACAGGTTATTACAGGCTATGGACGTGCGGAAAAACCAGAGGTTAAAGATATGTTACTCAAACATCTTCAGATAACAGATGGAGCTAAACTGGATGATGTAATAGATGCTGCGGCTATAGCATATTGTCATATGAGGCATTGTGAATGAATTTTTATTATAAAAGATTTGATACACCTTTTGGAGAAAGTATTATTGCTTCTGTAGAAGGGAAAGTATGCTGGCTATCATTTAAAGATGATGGCAGTATGTTTAAAGAGTTTATAGAAGACTACATATGTGTTGTTGTTTCCGCTAAAATGAAACGCAATTTTAATCTATTTAAAGAGAGGTATGCCCCTATTGCAAGAAAGATTGTATCTAAAAATTATAAAGTTATTGAAGCTAACAATGATCTTGATCATTCATTAGAGTTAATTCAAAAATATTTTAAGGGAAATAAAGTTAACTTTAATGAAATTGAAACTGTATATCTTGAAGGAACTCCGTTTCAAAGAAAAGTATGGGATGCTTTAAAAACTATTGAATATGGGAAATATAAAAGTTATAAAGAAATAGCCAAAAGGGTTGAGGCTCCTGGTGCTTATAGAGCTGTTGGGTCGGCCAATGGGAAAAATTATATACCTTTAATTATACCCTGTCACAGGGTCATTAATGCAGATGGTTCTCTAGGAGGGTATTCTGGTGGGCTGGATATTAAGAAAAAACTTTTAGAAATTGAAGAAATAAAGATTAATTAAATGTATTGGCTTTTATAAAACCCCACATACCTTCTTTATTATATGTAGCAATGTTATCAGAAAATGAATAAGCATCATTAAAAGGTTCTTTAAATATATATGAGCCTTTTTTATCAATAAAATTATACATTCCGTCAGTTGAAACAACAGCATAATTGTTTTTAAAGGGTAAAACGCTTTCATATTGGCCATTGATAATTAGCCGTCCATTTTTATTTATATAACCCCAGTAATTACTAACACTAACAGCAGCTAAACCTTCAGAAAATGAGTTTATAAAGAAATAATCCAGTTCAAGAATTATTTTGCCGGATTCATTTATGAATGTATTCTTATTCTTAAGGCAAACGGCTGCAAGGCCTTCGGAAAAATGATCAGCACTATCATAGATAGCTTCAAGAAATATATTGCCTGTTTTATCAATATAGCCAAATTTATTAGATAATCCAATGATAGCTAAACCATTATGAAATTCACTGGCATAATCAAAAACAGGTTCAATAACCCAGTTGCCTTTTAAATCTATAAATCCCCATTTAGATTTATATTGATAGTTTGCTAGGCTATCTGAAAAGAAAAGTTCATTAGTAAAATCTGGTTCTATTAAGAAGTTACCATTATTATTAATAACACCATATTTATTATTAATTCTGACAGTGGCAATGTTATCGACGAAACAACTAGCTATATCAAATATTGGATCTATACATATGTCGTTGCTACTGTTTATATAACCAAAACAAGTTCCAATTTTAACCGGGGCAAGCCCGCATGAAAAAGATCCAGCCTGCTCATATTGAGGTTCAATGATCATAGAAGCATTTTTGTTAATATAGCCGTATTTATTATTTTGTTTAATCAGGCAGAGGGTATCAAGAAATGTGCCTACTTCTTCAAAAATAGGTTTGGTTAAGAATGATATATTATTGGTCATAGTAATTAACCTTTAATAGTTATCTCTTTGTTAACATAAATTCTGGCCCAATTGTCAGCATTTAGAATATCTTCAAGGGTAGGATTTAAAATAGACTGATGGTTGTTAATGCAGCTATTAACACAATTATAAATATCATAAAAATTAATTTTCCCATTTATATAGGCATTAACAGCTACTTCGTTAGCAGCATTAAGAACAGCCGGATAAGTACCCTGCATATTTCCTACTTTATAAGCCAGGTTAAGACAGGGAAATTTCTCCAAATCTGGTGGATAAAACTCTAGCTTTTTAATCTTGCTTAGGTTTAATGGCTCAACAAGGGAACATTCAAGTCTATCAGGGTAGGTGAGAGCATACTGAATAGGCAAGTGCATGGTTGGAGTGCTTAATTGCGCTAATATTGAGCCGTCAATAAATTCAATCATGCTATGAACAATACTTTGAGGGTGTATTAGTACATCAATGTTGCAATAGTCGATATCAAAAAGCCACCTTGCTTCAATAATTTCAAGGCCTTTATTCATCAAAGTTGCTGAATCAATAGTAACTTTTGGGCCCATATTCCAGTTGGGGTGTGTAAGGGCCTGTTCTATTGAAGCGGTATTAATTGAATCTTTGTCCCACGTTCTAAAAGGGCCGCCTGATGCCGTTATAATAATTTTATTGAGGCTTTTATTGCTGTTGGATAAGCATTGAAAGATCGCCGAATGTTCGCTATCAATTGGTAGTATCTTTACATTATTTTTTTTTGCCTCAGGTATAACAAGGTTTCCACCAGCAACCAGAGTTTCTTTATTGGCTAGTGCAATAGTCTTTTTGGCTTTTATTGCTTCAATAGTGGGTACCAGGCCTGTTATACCAACAACTGCGATAATGATTAATTCTGAATTATCCTGGCCAGCAATATATTTTAAACCTTCAGATCCTATTAATATTTCGGGTAAATAACCGTTTAACATATTTTTTAGCTCATCAGCTTCTTTTTCAGAATAGACTGAAACATATTCAGGCTTAAATTCTTCAATTTGCCAGGAAAGAAGTTGAATGTTTTTTCCAGCGGCAAGGCTGATCACTTTAAAATGATTCGGTAAAGTTTTAATTACTTCTAATGTTTGCTGGCCAATTGAGCCTGTTGAGCCAAGTATACTTATATTTTTTGCCACATAGAATTCCTTAGTATCTAATTATTTAAATATTATCATAAAGAGATTTATTCAGCTTGCAGCGTATTTATTTTTTTTGTAAGGTCATTTTTTCTTATTTGATAGGTATCTTTGTCGATTTTATTATTTTTATATAGAGTTTCAACTTTTTGTAGTTGTTTATTTAAATCATTAACGTTGTCTGGTTTTATAACTGGTGCTGCAGCCTCATAGCACATAACTTGTGGTGCAGGTTCTTCAGCTAGTTGATAATTTGTATCTTTTACATCAGTTGCTTTTGATGGAGATGAAATTGTAACTAGGCTTAATAATGCAGGTATTAATAATAATTTAATATAATTCATAATAACCTCCTGGTTAAAGTTTAATTTGATAATTTATAAATTAATTGATTTAGCTAAATTAAACGTATTATACAAATCCACGGAAGTAAACGATATGTGGCTCTAAATGGTCTCTATAATCTGGAATCTATAAATTACTTTCAAGGATCAGTATATATTATCCGAAATGATAGAAGGATTAATTTTTTAAAAGATTTAAATATTTAAATATTTAAGCATAATATTATTGTGAAAGTAAAATTTTTTGACATACAATTATACTTGTCACACAATCAGAAGAGATGAACAATTAATAAGGTGTATGCAATACGATGATTATTAAAAAATACTGTGGTGGATCATTTCAGGTTAATAATTTTATAATAGCCTGTGAAGAAACTAAATCTGCGGCAATGATAGATGCAGGTGGTTATGATGAAAATAATATTTATCAATACCTGGATAAAAATGACTTCAAACTTGAATATTTATTCTTGACCCATGGTCATGTAGATCATATTTGTGGTGCTAAAAAGGTTCATGATGATAGAAAAGTTCCAGTATGTTTAAATAACGGTGATAAATTTTTATTAGATATGCTTGAAACTCAACTATCTATTTATGGAATGCCAGCGGCTAAGCCTGTTGAGACAATTGCACCGGTGATAGATGGGCAAATAATTAATCTTGGCAATTTGGTAATAAAGATTATTGCCACCCCGGGGCATTCTTTAGGAAGTGTTTGTTATTATATTGAATCTGAAAAAGTTCTTTTTGCTGGTGATACTTTATTCTCAGCTTCTATTGGCCGGACTGATCTGCCCGGTGGTTCATTTGAACAA
>JBFMGH010000367.1:0-3493 GCA_040752795.1 Cyanobacteriota bacterium | reverse complement strand
ATGACTTATTTCATGAAACTTTGAAAACCTTTTATGTTGTTCGTTATCAATATCACTATTAATAATAGCCAAATATTTAAAAGTTTTGTCTGGGTGTGGTTTTAACTCTGCACTTATATCTTCTTCCAGCGAAGCTTCTTGAAATTCAATACTTAAAATGTTTCCAACAACATCCGGGTCAAAGGGAGCTTCATTAAAAACAAAACTTTCATATTCAAGCAGTTTCTGGCGAATAATTTTACGAATGGCAACTCTAAGTTGAAGTCTTTTTGCAGCGTTCAACCTGTAATTAGATTCAATGAACTCTTCTATTACTTTTCTATCTGGCATAAAAAAGCTAGATTAATCCTTCTCCTTTAAGTGCGTAATAAATTTTTTTCCATCCTTCTTTAGAGACCTGGCTTCCGTCAACCTTTTTACCTCTGTGAGCAATTGCTATGCCAGACATTTTAAAAAGCTGTTCTACTTCAGAGTATCTCAGATCTTCTTCTATAGCAAATTCCTTCAATGATTCTGGTATGGGTATGGTATCTGTACTATCTGGATTATCTCCCTTCATGAGGTATTGAATGGAAACCTTTAATGCAGTCGCTATTTTTAACAAAATACCTGCGGAAGGATTCTTTTTAACGCCGCTTTCAATCTCAGACAGGTAGGTTTTGCTAACATTCGAAAGTTTACTTAGCTTATCTAAAGAAAGGCCTATTTTTAATCTTTGTTCTCTAACTCGTTCGCCAATATTGCTCATTTGATCTCTTTCAACAGTAAAATTACATGAACCTATAGTAATTATACCACTTGACAAAAAAGAAAAAAAGTGTAAATATAAAACAGGTACGCTAAATGTTCGCTAATATTTAAAAACTATTTTTAATTACCTTTAGTATATTAAATTTCACTGACCGTTTCAATCTTAACTTATTTAGCAAGAATCGAAGGAGTTTTGGATGCCTGAAAGCGATTTTATGATCATCACTGGAAATTGTTGTAGTCTTGCTGGTAGTGGAATTGTACCTAGCAATATTTACAGCTATTATAAAACAGATAATCTTTTAGTGTACGATTCTGTAGAGTATTATAATCGCAAAAAATACTTAATTTATTCAAGTGAACCTGATATCTTTGATAATATTCTATTATTTAGTACCATTTTAAAACTTGATAAGGGTTCTGAGACTTTAAGACAAAGATATTCAACCTTTGTTAACAAAGTTCAAAATTCTTTTTTAAACAATATTTTTCAATCTTCAAATGTTGATTTTGCTAACCAACAAAACGCTAACCGCCTGAGTTTCTTTTATGAAGAAAACAAGAAAATTTTTAAAACCTTTAACAGATTTAAATTACTGGCTATTAATTTGAGTGACTCCAAGTTTACACATAGTGGCTTTAAAAGTAGTTCGCTAGCAGTGTGGTTTATCAAAAAAATGGAAGAATATGACATTACTAATTACGAACTCTGTGAATTGACATACTCAAAACGTAGTGGACTGTTTAGCTAGATAATAACTGCAATATCTTTACAAATTTTAGCAATAGAATGTTATCTATTGAACTTATTTGAGGTGCTTGTAAATGGAAATAAAAGGATATGTTAAACAGACAATAGTTAGCAAATTAGAAGAATTTAACATTATCTTCTTCAAGAATACGAATGAATTGTTACTTTCTATTGACAGCTCAGATAGTTCAAATCGAATTTCTGTTTATACTGTACCTCTTATGTTTATATTAGATGGGAAAGGTCATAATTCCTATGTAAAAGCAAAAGAGTGCAACTATATTTATAAAAATGTTGCACATATTAATTTTGAAGTAATTTCAAGTACTTTTGTAGAGATCAGTAATTGTTGTATAAGCATAAAAAATCTTGAATATTGCATTTTAGAAGTGAAGCAAAATGCTTCTTGTGTAATTGAATCAATCTCAGATTCTTCTATTTTGCTATTTGATAAAGCAAAATTAAAATTTTCTAACGCTGAAAGATCAAAATTTAAAACAGTTAGCAATCTTATAAACTTTGGATTTGAAGTAATTTAGGAGGACCGATATGAAAAATAAATTGTTATTAACTTTAACTCTGGTGATGTTAGTTTCTGCCACATCACCAACTTATGCGGAGAGCAAAAAGACCAAAATTTTAAAGGGTGTCTATAATATTGCAAAAGATTTTATCAAGTCTGATTCAGCAATATTTTTTCAAAGTTCTGGTGCTTTAATACCGAAAAACAATGATCTTTCTGGTAGTTTTGGGCAAAAAAATTCTTTTTCTCCAGCAACTTTTGGCTCATTAAACACAACCAGCTATGCAACGCCATATCAGGTTTCTCAGGGAAGTTATTATCCGGTAGCGAACGAATATTTTACACCTGATGCTCAGCTAATGACATCTCAGGGGTTTAATATTGAACCTAATAATGAGATTTTTCAACCCAGGGGTGAAATATTTTTAGTCAATGCAGATAAAAATGATGTTCAGGTAATTCTTTCTGAATTATGTGCTGAAAAAGGCTGGTCGATAAGTAAAAATAATAACAGTTCCTATAGCTATGAAAATCATATTACAATACCTGATTCATATGTTTTAACCTTTTATCGTTATGGTGGATATGGCAACAACAAGAGACACCTTATTTTAACGATAAATCAGTATCCAAATGGAACATCATTTAAAGTATATTCAAGTGCTTTTTTAGTCAAAGAGTATTTAAAAGAACTATTAACGCATTTTAATTCTTTCTATGCTACTCAAGTTAGTCAATTTAGATAATATATAGGAGTGAAAATCTATGAGAAGTTTCACAAAAAATTTATATATAGGTGAAAAACATATCTGTTTTAAGAAATTACTAGAAGAAAAAATGATTACCTTTACCTGCTATATCAGTTTTGGACTATCTGGTTTAATCATTATTATTGCAAATATTCTTTCTGGTGAAATGACCAGTAAAGAAATTCTTATACACACTGTTCAAACTGTTATACTTGGAGTTATAACAACTGTTTTAACTTCATTAATTGGTGCTGCTGGCATTATCTTTAACCCTGTGTTTATAGATTTTGAGTTCATAAGAACTTTATATCTTGATATTTGTTTGAAAATGCCTCAATTTATTTTTTGGTTAGTAGTAATAATTGGTCTAATTAACCTCTCTGGTGGTAAGCTATTCCTCCCCGGAATTAAGTTATTAACAGATAGTTATTTTGGGGAATCTTAGTTAATTAATTATAGGAGTGACACTTATGAAAAATAGGTTTAATAAAATACTTACATCAATATCAATAATGCTTTTTATTCTAACTTTTTACACACCAACGTGCTTTTCTCAAGCATATTATGAGCAAAACACCATAAAGGATTTACCAAAACTTGATTTAACATTACCTGCACCACAGAATAATAATCCTGTAAACAATATTAGTTATGATACCTCACATAATACTAATCAAGTTAATAACTCATATAAACCTAAAACATCTAATTCTTTAAATA
>JBFMGH010000366.1:0-18441 GCA_040752795.1 Cyanobacteriota bacterium | reverse complement strand
ATAGAACAATCTCTCAGGAAATTTTTATTTGGATGTGTTTAATTGCTTTTGCCCATTTCTCTTATCAAGAAAGTATTTCAGAGGTATCTATGTATAAACTCTATGATAATGTCATCTTTGGACTTCAGGATTTTGATTTATCCCTATTGAAAGAGCTTTTCACTATGAGTTAAATTTCAGTCTTAGAGAAATTTTTTTGATATTCTAACTAAATTAATAGTTTCATATTCTTATTGAAAGAAATATTAATTGGAGAATAATGCATGTCTGATCAAGTAAAACCGGATAACAAACTGTCAATAATTGATATAGAAGAAAAACCGCCTTTTACAAAATCATTGCCATTAAGCTTTCAACATCTTTTTGCAATGTTTGGTGCTTCAATACTTGTTCCTATTTTATTTAAAGTAAACCCTGCAACAGTGCTTTTATTTAATGGTGTTGGAACTTTAATATATTTATTTATAGCAAAGGGTAAAATACCAGCATTTCTAGGATCAAGCTTTGCTTTTATTGCACCTGTATTTTATATTATGGAACACTATGACTATCAAACAGCTTTGGGAGGGTTTATATGTACTGGTATTGTTTTTACTATAGTAGCGTTAATAGTAAATAAAGCAGGAATTAACTGGTTAAATATAATATTTCCTCCGGCGTCAATTGGTGCAATAGTGGCTATTATTGGCCTGGAGCTTGGCCCTACTGCGGCAAAAATGGCTGGTTATACCTGTGAAAAAGCCGACTATAACTCTATATTGGTAGCATCAGTTACCCTGGCTACAGTAATTTTAGGCTCAGTGCTATTTAGAGGTTTTCTTAAAGCTATTCCAGTACTTATTAGAGTTGTTGTTGGATATTTATTTGCTTTGTCAATTGGTATGGTTAATGTAGAAGAAATAGGTAGTTCCAGCTGGTTGTCGGTTCCAACTTTTTATGCGCCGAAATTTAACCTTGCCGCAATAATGGTTATTTTGCCAGCAGCGTTTGTAGTTATTGCAGAACATATAGGGCATCTTGTAGTAACAGGAAACATTGTTGCCAGAGACCTGACAAATGATCCGGGGCTTGATAGATCATTATTTGGCAACGGAATATCTACAATAATTTCCGGGATTTTTGGTTCTGTGCCCACTACGACATATGCTGAAAATATTGGTGTTATGGCTATTACCAGAGTTTATAGTGTATGGGTTATTGGAGGTGCTGCTGTTATCTCAATGATATTAGCTTTTTCTGGTAAGTTGATTGGTGTTATTAAAACTATTCCCTCGCCTGTTATTGGTGGTATATCTTTATTGCTGTTTGGTATCATTGCGGCTTCAGGTCTCAGAATATTAATAGAAGAAAAAGTAGATTATAGCAAACCACGAAATCTTATTTTAACCTCTATGATTCTAATAGTAGGTCTTAGTGGAACTCAATTAAATATATGTCAGGTGCCGTTTAAAGGTATGGCTTTAGCTACTATTGTTGCAGTTGCTCTAAACCTTATATTTATTGTCCTTGATAAACTTAAGCTAACTAATGAGTTAGTAGAAACGGGAAATGTATAAATATTGAAGTTAAAAACACCCGGAACAACTGTTCCGGGTTAGTTTGGCTGAGGATTCAAATCAATGGATTTTATCTTCTTCTCGATTAACCAATGGTTTTATTATCAATTTCTCTTATTAAAGCTCTATAATCGGAGCCATCAAAATCATCATAGATCCATTCTCTTAAACCGTTTCCATCTTCAACATATTCATTAAAGATTTTTTCAATTCTTTGTAACTGTTCAGAAGTTGCACCATAAATTATTTTATTTACTGTATCTTCACAGGTGCCACCACCATCCATGGCATCGTATAAAGCTAATGCAGCTACTTCATCATTAAGTAAAACACCTTGATTAAGTATATTGATGATATCAGTTTCATCAGGATCATAAAATTCACTACGTATATCATCTCTTAAATGTTTTCCGAACTCTTCTTTATAAACTTTTTCAAGCATACATTTTTCTTCAGGAGAGAGTTTATTTAAGAGCTCTTTGGTTCTCGAGACATTGCAATCTTCATTAATAGCATGATCAATAGCTCTAGCAACGTTTTCAATCTTAGTTTTTGTTTTTTCTTCATCAGCTTTTTTAACTTCTTCGGCCATTTTTGTTTCATCGGCTTTTTTTGCTTCATTAGTTTTAGTTGTTTCTTCAGCTTTCCTGGCGTCTTGAAGTTTTTTCAATTCTTCTGCTCTAATTTCTTTTTCAGCCTTTGTTGTTTCTTCAGCTTTTCTAGTGTCTTGAAGTTTTTTCAATTCTTCTGCTCTAATTAGTTCTTCAGCTTGTTTAGCCATTTCCAGTTTTTTAGCTTCTTCCATTCTAATTCTTTCTCTGAGTTGCATTTCTTTAGACCAGCCAATTGTTTCGTGAATCATTTTACCAACTTGATCCAGTAATGGTCGAATAGAATCTAGTGGGCTTCCACTATAAGAGTTGTCTGGTGTGTAGTAGCTGGTTCTGTCACCTGTCATAAATACGTCAGTTTCAGGATAACCATTGCCGAGGCAATAATTAATAAATGTTTGATTATAAATATTTTGAACTGGATCATGAATAACTTGAAAGGTATTTGGATTTGAATTTGGTTTAAAGTGCCTAAAGTAACTGCTAAGACTATTATTGTGAACGAAATGTGTCATAATGTTCCCCTGCCTTTTCTTATTACTGAGTAACCCCGTACATTTAAAAAAAAATTTTAAGCCACTGCATTGTTAGGTGTATTTAAGCATTCTGATGGGTAATTTTGCCTATTAGCAAAAATTATTTTGTTTATACGATTTATTGAAAAGACTTGTGCATAAGTGTATATATTCTCAAAATAGCTAAGGTAGCAGAGAAATAGTGTCGGGCTTTTAAGCCCTCCCCTCGTTAACCACTGTTCCCTGATATTTTATAAAACATTAGTTATGCATAAGTCGTATTGGTAGATTCCAGAAAATAAAGGGTCAGGCTTTTTTTGTTGCATAGCAACGAAAAACACCCTGTAGTAAATTTAGTCCATATATATTTTTTTTTGTGGATTGGTATAAACTATCAGGTTTTAAAAATTAATTGATGATTAAATTAGGCCATATTTTAACGCTACAATTGATGCTTGCATTCTATTTTCAACTTTAAGTTTGGTTAAAATATTTCTAACGTGATTCATAACAGTTTTTTCACTTATAAAAGTCATTTTAGCAATGTCTTTATTGCTGTACCCTTTAACCATATAAGATAAAATTTCTTTTTCTCTCTCACTAATTTCATCAAAATCACCATTAGTAAAAGGCAAATCAATATCTGCCAGTGAAGTAGTTTGTCTTTTTCTAAGGTTTGATTCAATTCTTGCCAGAAGTACTTTAAGGCTACAGGGCTTAATAACATAGTCATCAGCACCGTCATATAGGGCCCGGGCTTCAGTAGTGTTATCATCAACTCCTGTTAGCATTATGATAGGTAAACGAGATGTATCATTTAGAGACCTGATTTTTGCTAATATTTCCCAGCCTGTAGCACCGGGAAGGTTGAGGTCTAATAATACGACATCAAAATCGTCTTTTTTAACTTTTTCAATATAATTAAGTGCTTGTCCGCCGTGATTTAAAACGGTTGTAGAATGGCCACGTATCTCCAGAGAGCTTTTTAAATAATTGGCAGCTTCTTTATCGTCTTCTATAAGCAGTATTTTGTATGATAAATTTTGGTCATTCATTTTTACTATCTCTAAACAATTCTGATTAATTAATATGATAAAAGAAATTGTATCAATTTAAAAATAATTCTTTCAAAACGTAATCTTAGTTTTTGATCAATAAATAACCCCATAATTTGTGTGGATGAGAGAGGGAACTTGCTGAAAATAAATATTTTTAAGCTTTGATATACCTTTTTATTACCTATAAATTACCATGAAGAATAAAACTTTTTAACACTATTGATTTCAGATATTCAAAAATATTGCCGGGCAAAATTCGTATTATGGGAAAAATATTTTGTTTTAAATTTTACTTGTTTCTTAATATAATGTATTTATTAGTAAATTAGAGTAATAAATATGTCATGTGCTCAACATAATTTAAAAATTTTGAATGATACTATTGAAACATTAGAAAATAAATGCCTGTTTAAACTTATTTGTGGTGCAAGCTTAACAGATACAGATATTATACGAGATCTGACATTCTTATATGCTCTGGCAGGAGCTCATATTATTGATGTATCTCCAGATATTTCTGTTGTGGATTCAGCAATAGAAGGAATAAATAAAGCAAAACAATATTTTGAATCTGACCCTAAAAAATTTTTTTATTTTAATGAACCAATGCTTATGATTAGCTTGAATGCAGGAGAAGATCCTCACTTTAAAACAGCATTTATAGATAATAATAAATGTAATTACTGTAAAAATTGTGTTGATAGCTGTTCTTTTGAAGCGATCAAATACTCAGATCAAGATAAAAACATTAGCATAAATGAAAAGCTCTGCTATGGCTGTGGTAAATGTATTGACAAGTGTCAAAATGCTGCACTATACTTAATAAACAACACAGTGAATATTGAGCATGTATTTACAAAACTTATTAATTACTCTATTGCAGGTATTGAAATACATGTAGGCAAATCAAATATAGAAGATCTAAACAAATTTTGGGAAGAAATAACAAAAGTATTGGGTAAAGATTGCACCAGTAAAATATTATTTTCTTTTAGTCTTGAAAGTGCCATGTATACTAATAAGGCCTTTGTAGAGTATACAAAAAACATAGTTAGTATGGTGGGTAAAAAGCCTATAATTCAGGTTGATGGAACGCCAATGAGTGGAAGTAATCTGGCAGCGTCAAGTTTGCAATCTATGGCATCAGGACAGGTGCTGGAAAGAAACAATGTTGAAGCCTATATAGTTTTAGCAGGTGGTATTAACCACCTTACTGCTAAGTATCTAAAAATGTTTGAACTTGATTGCCACGGTATTGCAATGGGTACTTATGCCAGGAAGCTTGTATGGCCATATTTACGTATTCTGGACAATAAGTCAAATTTTGAAAAAGCTATAAGAATTACTACAAATCTAGTACAAAGACTAGAGTTTTAACAATCATTATTGTAAAATATAAATATAGCGTTATAGTAAAATTAGCACATAAAAGTAATGGGGTAATTAACAGAAAATAAAGATATGACAGCTAATATAACATTTTAAAGCTAAAAAGCTTTTGTTTTTACACAATAACAGAAAGGAAACTATGACAGAAAAAAACTTCCAAGGTGATTTAGAAAGATTGTTAAATGTTTTACCAGAGTCAATAACTAAAAACCTTGAGGGGAAAGACCTTTCTGAATGTATAGAGATCGTAATGGATTTAGGGCGCACAGCGGAAGTGCGCTTTTCTGATGGTAAAATTGATTACCTAGGTACTGAAATAGTTACTCAAAATGATATTGACTTTGTTGTTGAACTTATCGATGATTTTACAAGTGATAATAGGGCTGGTATACCCGGTACTCTTCACAGAATAAGTGCTATTAGAAATAGAAAGGGTATAATAATTGGCCTTACCTGTAGAATCGGTCGTGCAATTACCGGAACAATTGAATGTATAAAAGATTTAGTTCAAACAGGTAAAAGTATTCTGCTATTAGGTAAACCTGGTGTTGGTAAAACAACCAAGCTTCGCGAAGTCGCTTTTATGCTTGCAAATGAACTTGGTAAAAGAGTTGTAGTGGTAGATACCTCGAATGAAATTGCAGGTGATGGAGATATTCCACATAGTGCGATAGGTAAAGCCAGAAGAATGCAGGTTACAAGGCCAGAACTGCAAAAACACGTTATGATTGAAGCGGTTGAAAACCATACTCCGGAATGTGTTATCGTTGATGAAATAGGAACTGAAGAAGAAACTCTTGCAGCAAGAACTATTGCGGAAAGAGGTGTTGCTCTGGTAGCTACTGCACACGGTAATACTCTGGATAATTTAATTAAAAATCCGGTATTGTGGGATCTTGTTGGCGGTGTTAAAAGCGTTACCCTCGGAGATGAAGAAGCACGGCGCCGTGGGACCCAGAAAACTATTCTGGAGCGGGAAAAAGAACCTACATTTCAGGTTGTTATTGAAATTCGTGATAGAAATACTCTGGCTGTTTATCCTGAAACTGCTGAGGCAGTTGATAGTATATTAAGAGGCTATACTGTTTATCCTGAAATAAGACGTTCTGATGTGCCAGCTGATAAAGTAAAAGTGTTGCAAACAAGTTATAAACCTGTGCAGTTAAGTACAAGCCAGAAACCTATTGAACCTCCATTACCAGATATTAATGATGAATATAAAAGTGTTTATATCTATGCCTTAAGCAGGTCAATAGTAGAAAAAGTTATTAATCGACTTGATATACCTATAACTGTAACAAGAACTATCGATAATGCTGATATGGTTCTGGCATTAAGGAACTATGCCAAGAGTGGTTCAAAAATTTTAAGTGTCGCTCGTAAATATGAATTACCTATTTACTTTGCAAGAGCTAATACTTTGCCTCAAATACAACATGCTATACTTCAGGCAATGGATATAGACTATAAAGAGTCTGACAAAGAGAATCAAGAATATTATGACGAAACTGAAATAGCTCTCGAAGAGGCTAAAGAAGCTATCCATAAAGTTCTGGAAAAAGAAGTGCCTGTTAGTCTAAAACCACGTCAACCTCAAATAAGAAAACTTCAACATGAGCTTATTATTAAACATAACCTCTATAGTACAAGTGTTGGAGAAGGTTCTGATCGTCATATAAAAATAATGCCTAAAGACATGCAGATAGAGGATGCTGGATAAAAATGTTTATAACCTTTGAAGGTCCTGATGGTTCTGGAAAATCTACTCAGATTAAATTTGCAAAAGAATATTTAGAAAATAAAGGTTTTGAAGTCGTTACCACCAGAGACCCTGGTGGTACTTCATTAGGGATAAAATTGCGTGAAATACTACTAAATTATGATGGTGATATATGCTCACTTACTGAAATGCTCATATTTTTAGCAGATAGAGCACAGCATGTAGAATATAAAATAAAACCTCTACTAGCTCAGGGTAAAATAGTGCTATGTGATAGGTATATTGATTCAACTGTTGCCTATCAGGGTTATGCTAGAGGCCTTTCGGTAGATGCAGCTGAATATATGAATAATATAGCAACTCAAAATTTTATGCCTGATTTAACGTTTTTATTTAACTTGCCGGTCGAAACCACTATGGAAAGAGTCGCAAAACAGGGTACTAAAGACAGATTAGAATCTGAAATGAGAGAATTTCACCAGAAAGTAATTGATGGTTATCTGGATATTGCCAGACGAAACCCTGATAGATTTCGTGTTATTGATGGTAATAAACCTGTTGAAGAAGTCAGTGCTGCAGTTAAACTCGCACTGGAGACTTTTATTAAACAAAATGCCATTATTATTAATAAATTAAAAACTCGATAAATAAAGTTAACCTGATAAACCTTTAAAAATGTTTTTACCACTCTCAGAATAAATGCTCTGTCTCAGTTTAGAGATTTCTTCAAACTTTTCAAGAGTTTCTTCTGGAGTCTTGTTAAGAATATTTTTGAGATTATTTAAATTAGTTTCAAATAAGTTAATAGCTTTTAAAACATTCTTCTGATTATATTTCAACATATCATAAGATAATTCAGGGTTGCCACCGGCAATTCTTGTTGTATCTCTGTAACCGCTTGCTGCTAAATATAAGGCCAGCTCCTTTAAAATGATATCTTCCTGAGAACTAACTGATTCAATAAGACCCATACTAACTAATAAAGGCATATGACTTATTAATGCAACTGCCATATCATGTGTATATGGATTCGCATATGTTACCAGTGCTCCAGTGTCTTCAATTATATCACTCAATATACAGACCTGTTTGTTTTTATTAGGGTTATCCGGACATAAAACCCATCTTGCACCCTGAAATAATTCAGCAAATGAATTGTCTATACCTTTATATTCTGTGCCTGCCATAGGATGACCGGCAATAAAAGAGATTTGATCATTAATAAAAATTTTCCGGGCAAGATCTAATATTTCACCTTTAATACTGGCAACATCAGTTATTATACATGGCCTATTTATTGAAGAGTTAAGTTTTTGAAATGTTATATTGATAGTATTAATTGGTGTAGCAACAAAAATGATATCGCAACCATTTAGGTCTTCAGTAGATCTTGAGACTTTTGAGAATATATTAAGTCTCTCAGCTTTATTAAAAGTAGAATCACTATGTGCTATACCTGTTACACTGTAACCTTTCTGAATAAGAACTTTTGCCAGTGATCCTCCAATTAAACCCAGTCCAATTATTCCAATTTTTAAATTATTTTTGGGCAACATTGACAGGTCTCACTAAATCAATTAATTTCTGTAAATCCTTAATCATTGTATTAAATTCATCTATTGTTAGACTTTGAGCTCCATCAGAATAGGCATGATCAGGATCATGGTGAACTTCAATCATTAAACCATCAGCACCAGCAGCTAAAGCAGCTTTAGACATTGGTGGTACCAAATATCTTCTTCCTGTACCATGGCTTGGATCAGCTATGATAGGTAAATGAGAATACTTCTTAATTACTGGAATAGCTGCTAGGTCCAGAGTGTTTCTTGTAAAGTTACTATCATATGCTTTTATTCCCCTCTCGCACAGAATAACATTCTGGTTACCCTGATACATAATATGTTCTGCTGCTAATAGGAATTCTCTAATATTTGCAGACATACCTCTTTTAAGAAGAACTGGTTTATTAATTTTGCCTACAGCTTTTAAAAGCTTAAAGTTTTGCATATTTCTAGCGCCAATTTGTAAGATATCTGCATAGTCTGCAACTAGTTCTACATCCAGGCTATCCATAACTTCTGTTGCGACAAGAAGACCTGTTTCTTCCCGGGCACTGGCCAGATATTTAAGGCCTGTTTCTTCAAGTCCCTGAAATTCATAGGGGCTTGTCCTAGGTTTGAAAGCACCACCTCTTAAGACCTGTGCGCCTGCAGCCTTAACTGCCCTTGCAACTTTAAGAAGACCTTCAAGATTATCTTCTACACTACAGGGTCCAGCCATAAAAACAACAGGATTATTACCTCCTATTAGAGTTCCATTTCCGAGGTCTATAGCAGTATCATCTGGTTGAGCCTCTCTGCCAGCTAGTTTGTACGGCTCTCTTATTGGTAATATTTGCCTTACCCCTGGCATAGATGCAATAGATTCTGTTTGTACAAGCCTTTTATCACCAATTGCTGCGACAACAGTCATTACATCACCGCGGTTCAGTATAATACGAAATCCGTAGTGTTCCAGACGTTTTACTACACTTTGTATTTGTTCTTCTGAGGCAAGTGGTTCCATTACTATGATCATCTTTAATATCTCCTAGCACTAGTTTATCAGTAAGTTAAAAGTTTATTTAAGAATTATACTAAAAGAAGTTTATTATTTAATGATATTTGTGCTATTTCGTTAAGAAAGTTAGTATTAATACATATGTATTGTATATGCTGTAATGTTCATTTTAAAAAATATCCATAAATACTGACAATTTTTTAGAGGGGCTTAAAGATAATTATAGTAGGTGTATTAAACCCGGCGATCTTTTTTCTCTTTCTTTCAATATATATAACCCTGCTTATTCACAAAGCTGGCCTCAAAGAGGAGGTTTTAGGGTGTGTTTTCCCTGCTACGCAGCAGGCAAAACACCCGGAATCTATAATCTGGAATCAATAAATTACTTTCAAGGATCAGTATAATTTTAACAAATTTATGAATTAACCCGGAGAAGCTTATTATAAGTCTTTAAAAAAGAAGAAAATTAGTAGCAAAATTGCTAGTAATTAATAGAAAAAGAACTATTTATCTTGAGCAGTTTCATTTTTATTATAAAAGAGTTTTATTAGTTTGGATTTACCTTTAAGTTTATTCCATGGTTTTTCAGCTACAATTAAAAGGTTTGAATCTTTATCAAATTCAATACCTTCAGGTTGAAAGGTAAACAAAACCCCAATATTAAAGTTTAGTATTTTAATTATAGATTTAAAATCAGGCGAAAATTCAACTATTTTGCTTCCCCAGAATGACAACAGAAAGAAATTATTTGTTTTTGGATTATGTGTTAAACCTGATGGTAGCAATTTAAGCTTTTCAGGTACTAGCCCAATATATTCAAGGCTAAAATCATTTAAAAATAGTTTATAGATTTTATTTTTATTACCTTTTAATATTAGAATCAAACTGTTATCTGTAGCAATATAGTCGATGGATTCTATATTCTTTTTTAATAGTTCTTTTGGTAAGGTAAAGGTTTTTACAGAATCTTTTATAAGATACCCTTTAGTATCGGTTTTAAATTGGTGAATGTATCTTCTAGAATCAATAATCCAGAATGTGCCATTATGATCAGTAGTTATATCTTCCCAGTCGTTATTTTTGATACTATTTAAATTAAAGGTATGTTTTAATATACCATTCTGGTTCAATACATAAATAATGTTATCATTATTACTATCTTCATGAACGTATAACAGGTTATTTCTGTAGTCACAGGCTATACCAGACGCTTCTCTTACAGGAATATTAATAGTTTCTGAATTAGAAAATGAGTAACAGGAAAGGTTATAATTTTTACAATTGTTAGCATATACTTGAATCATATGTGTAATAAATATAATGATAACTAATAAGCTAATAAATAAAAGCCTAGCCATATATTATACACTTATAGATTATAATTGTTATTAAAATAGAACATAATAATGCTGTAGAAGCTAACATGGCAAGATTAAAACAAGATCTGATAGTTTTCAGGTTAATATGATAACTGCTGAATATTAATAAAAAACCGGTAATTATTGTAAATGAGTATAAAGCCAAATTAAATGAAGAAATAAAATCAAATTTAATAAGCATTTCAAACATTCCAAAAAATATTAATCCACAACCAATAATTACAGCCTGATAAGGTTGTGTTTCCGGGGTGTATGCCCATGACCAGGCTGCAATAAATAATAAGAGGCAACCGGGTATTGTAAAGTATGTGTTAGGAGGGTATAAAAAGAAATAATTCATAAAAGAAGGGATAATAGAAATAATTAATAAGCCAGTTGTGAAACAAACAATTCCCCAATAATAATATAAGTTATATCTTGGATCATTATTTAAATTAGAGTTAGCCAATTTAATGTTCCTTAATAATGTTGTATGAAAGAGTAAAGCGTAAGCCGGGTTCTGTATCTGGCGATCATCTATCTTGGATACATGTTACCATATATCTCTAGCGGCATACTTTGAGAGGGCAGGGCTACCCTGGTTCTCTTTTTTTGCCTTGCTCCGGTTGGGGTTTACCTAGCAGACACCTCTCGATGTCTCTGGTGGTCTCTTACATTAAGGACAATTGTCCACCACCGTTGCACCCTTGCCTGTGTAGAATAATCTACCATCGGCGGTCTACATTTCTGTGGCACTATCCTCACGGTCACCCGCACTGGGCGTTACCCAGCAACCTGCCCTGGGGAGCCCGGACTTTCCTCGGATCTTTCAACCCGCGATCGCCTGCTTTACTCTTTCATTAAGTATTTATATTATAGCTTTAAAATATTGAATATTCATTTAATATTAAAAAAATTGAAATTACTTTTAAAGAATTAATTACATAAGTCTTGATTTACTTGTAATAAAAGCTTATTAGTTTTTTAATATATCATTAATAGGTCAAGTCAGTTTTAATCAGACAAAAAAATCTATTAATTGTTAAATATAAGTAAAAAAAAATATTTAATAGGTCTGAAATACTTGACAGTGTTAATATGGAATTAATGAATAACAAACTGTTACTAAACTTAAAATGAGGTTAAAAGCCCGTTAAGCAGGCTTTTAAGTTACAAAACAGATTTCTTTAATCAGAGAGCTTTTCTGGATATTTTAAAACCCCATAATTACAATGGTTAAGAAAATTTAATATAATTGCAATTCTTCGTGTATATGGCTAAAGTATTGTTATTAAAGCAGGAATTTTATCGGGGACGGTTAAAATTAAGGTTCAGTCGATTAGCCAGGAGACACAATGTTTTCAGATTTTGTAACTTTTAACGATTTAATTTTATTTTTTGATGGACAACCAATTAATAATAGTGGGCTCCTTACGTTAGACATTACACACGATAATGAATATTATCAACTCTTTTTAACAGCTAATAATCCGGATGATAACCTTGAAGAGATGATAGATTTATTAACCGACAAATTAACCTGTAATTTAAGTGTTTGTCTAAAAGTTGATTATGATCTAAAGATGACTGGCGTAAAAATTGAAGATTTGTATCGTGTTTTACCAGAAAAAAACAAGTGGTTAACAACTTGCAAGCAAAAAGACGGAGATCTGTTTGTATTAAAATGCAGGCTTTTGGCCAGAAACAACATTAGTTTTGATTATGATAGAGTGGATAAGGTGGCTAACTTTTAAAACTGTTACCGTTTAACTCATATTGTTGAAATGGTTTATTAGTTTTAAATTAATTTGCTTTTCTGTAAAATAAATTTATTAGTAATAGAGTTTTCTTGATAATCATTATGGATGAACGCAAGAAAATAGAAGCCTTTTATTTATTGATGAATACGCCTCCAGTTTTGAATCTGGAAGTATTAGAAAGGCTTATTAAAGAACTTGAAAATCTGGCGGCCTTCTGGGAACTTTCCAGTCAAAATATTAATAAATTAAAACTGCCAGATAAAGAGAAAGAAAAACTTATTATAAAAAAAGAAACGGCACAATTAGATAAAATTGTGAAAGACATTACTGATTTAGAATGTAGTGTTAAAGTTTATACTGATGAAGATTATCCTATAAGGTTAAAGAAATATAAATATTGTCCGGTGATGATTTTTTATAAGGGTAATATAAGTCTTTTAGATCAAAATAGAGTTTTGGCAATTATTGGCACTAGAAAGTCTTCAAATTATGGTGAGTTGCTTGTAGAAGATTTTGTTAGAAGTATATCAAAATATAAGCACCCAATTGTTACCGGGCTTGCTTTAGGCATAGATCAAAAAGTTATGCAAACCTCTTTAAAAACAGAAAATAAGTGTATATCTATTCTGGCTTCTGGAATTGATAAAATAACTCCTAAGAAGAATAAAGAGGTACTTGATCAGGTTGTCTATAATGGTGGATGTTATCTTACAGAGTTTCCACCAGGTGTTGCATCTTACAGGAGTAATTATCCTATAAGGTCAAAATTAATGGCGGCGTTAGCAACAGATATTATTATTATTGAAGCTCCCCTGGGTTCAGGGGCAATTCTGGTTGCTAATGAGGCTTTCAGATTATCTAAAAATGTTTTTTGTCCTTCTTCTTATAATAATGATAAAAACTTCTGGGGATCACATGAATTAATTGAATCTTCAAAGGCTGTATTGGTGAGAAATTTTGAAGATGTGATTAATTATAAGACAGGTTGAAATAATATAAATGAGCTACTATTAACGGTTTTAAGAGTTGAGTTTATAATAATTAAAACTTTTTATGCAATTTATTGTTTAGTAGTATTTTTTAAAGCTTACTAATAATAGTGTTATTGAAAGATTTTAAATTAATATCACTTTAAAAAAATTTAATTTTATTTTTGGTCATTTGGGGTATCATATATTCTGGTCAGAACCTATATAACTTTTTCAAGGAAAAAGTGCAGTTGATCTGGTCTTACAGTTAGATAAGTAAAAGGGGAACTGAATCTTGTACGATGTAGTAATAATTGGTGCAGGTCCGGCAGGAATTTTTACAGCATTAGAACTAATTAAACTTAAACCTGAATGGAAAATAGGTATATTTGATAAAGGCTCAAGAATAGAAAAAAGAGATTGTCCGGCAAGAAAAGCTAGAAAATGTGCTAATTGCTGGACATGTGATTTGCTATGTGGCTGGGGTGGTGCAGGTGCTTTTTCTGATGGAAAACTAACCCTTAGCTCTGATGTCGGTGGTAATCTTATGGATTATATCAACCGGACAAAACTCGAAGAATTAATTAATTATGTTGATGAAATCTATCTTGAATATGGTGCAACTCAATCTGTTTACGGAACAGATAGTGACTCTGTTGCAGATATAAAAAGGCAGGCTACTTTAGCTGAATTACAGTTGATTTATTCTCCTATCAGACATCTTGGTAGTGATAGATCATCAGCAGTTTTGAAAAATATGCAAGACTTTCTGGATAATAAAATTGATATTTGTCCGAATGAAGCTGCTGAAGAATTAATTGTTGAAAATAATGTAATAAAAGGATTCAAAAGCACTAAGGGTAATACTATAAATTCAAAATATGTTATTATTGCACCAGGAAGAGAAGGTGCAGACTGGTTATCAAGAGAATTTGATAAGCTTGATATAGATCTGACAAATAATGCGGTAGATGTTGGAGTGAGAGTAGAATTACCAGCCCCTGTAATGAAAGAACTTGCTGATAAGCTTTATGAATCTAAGTTCATTTACTACGCTCCTACCTTTGGTGATCAGGTTAGAACTTTTTGTATGAATCCATGTGGTGAAGTTGTTTGTGAAAATAATAATGGTATAGTTACTGTTAATGGTCACAGCTATGCCAATACCAAAACAGAAAACACCAATTTTGCTTTGTTAGTTAGTAAAAGATTCACAGATCCATTTAGAGAACCTATAGCTTATGGTCAACATATAGCCAGATTAGCCAATATGCTGGGCGGCGGAATCATTGTTCAGAGGTTCGGTGATTTATTGTCTGGCAGACGTTCAACACCAGAAAAAATTGAACGTGGAGTTGTTCAACCTACATTAACCAGTGCTACACCAGGAGATCTCAGTCTGGTATTGCCTTATAGACATATGACAAGTATTGTTGAAATGCTTATGGCTCTTGATAAAATTGCACCCGGTGTAGCTTCCAGATACACATTGCTTTATGGTGTTGAAGTAAAATTCTATAGTTCAAGAGTTAAGTTAACCAGTGAGCTTGAAACAGAAGGTATAAGTAATCTCTTTACCATTGGAGATGGCGCAGGTGTTACCCGGGGCCTTATTCAGGCTTCTGTCTCTGGTGTTCTGGTTGCGAGAACAATAGCGCAAAGATAAATTCTTATGGATTACATTCCGAAGATAAATCTTAAAAGGCAGTTGCCCTGTCTTGATGAGTTGCTTAATCATTCATCATTAACTTACTATATTGAGGCTTACTCATTAGATAGAGTTAAAAATAAAGCCAGGGAAGCTTTGGAAGATATTGAAACTAAAATAGATAATGATTTAATTAATTCAATAAATATTGATGAAATAGTGTTCTCAATAATAAATAAACTTTCTAAAGACTTTTCATTAAGTTTAAAGCCAGTTATAAATGCTACAGGTATTGTTTTAAATCAATATCTTGGAAGAGCACCGCTTTCAGAAGAGATCATAAGCCACATTGTTAACACGTCTGTAGGATACTGTAACCTTGATTATGATTTGACTAGAGGCACAAAAATTAACAGGCTTTTTCTTTTAAATAAATTGATCTGTCAAATAACTGGTGCAGAATCTGCCATAGTTGTCAATAATAACGCTGCTGCACTTTTACTTATTGCAAATACATTTGCAAAAGATAAAGAAATTGTAATTTCACGAGGTGAAATTGTAGAAATTGAAGATGAATTTAGAATTACTGATATTATTTATGCAGCTAACAGTGAATTAGTTGAAGTTGGTACAACAAATAGATCTCTATTAAAAGACTACCAGACATCTATTTCTGAAAATACCTCAATAATTCTTAAAGTTCATACAAGTAGCTATTACATAAAAGGTTATACAAGCAAAGTTGAGCTATTTGCTCTGGTAGATCTTGCTAAAACAAAAAATCTTTTAAGTGTTGTTGATATTGGAACAGGCTTATTAATTGATTTATCTAAATACGGTCTTCCTTATGAACCAACAATTGATAAAACATTAAAAACCGGTGTTGACTTAATAACTTTTAGTGGAGATAAATTATTTGGTGGCCCACAGGCTGGAATAATTTTAGGTAAGAAGGAATATATTGATCAGCTTGCAAAAAATCCTATAATAAGAACATTAAGACCTGATAAGTTTACTTTATCTGCCCTGGAGGCAACATTGCAGGTTTACCTTAATCCTGAAAAATCTATTGAAAACATTCCAACCCTGAAAATGCTTACTAAAAAAATAATTGAAATCGAAAACGATGCAAACCTTATATATGAAGAAATAAAGCACTTTTATACAATAGAATGTGGCGTGAAGAAACATTTTTCTGCTGTGGGTGGTAATATTTTACCTGAGGTTAACCTTCCAACTTATGTTGTCTGGATAAAGCATAAACAACTGGATTCTTGTACTTTACATAATAAGTTTTTAGATCATTCTGTTGTTACATTAATTAAAGATAATATGGTTTTAATAGATCCAAGATGTTTTATTAAGAGAGATTTCAAACTTTTAAGTATGATTTTTGAGCAGGTGTTTAAATGAAATCTTATGTTGTAAATATTACAGGAGGCAGTGATCCTTTTAAAACAGCTTTTATAAAAGCATTCTTTGCTTTAAGTTCTAAATCTTTTGAAGAAAATACATTAGAATATTCAGAAAATACCACCTATTATTCTTATAACCTTGATCAGGATAGAAATATAACCTTTATTGAAACACTTGAACAGGGTAGTAATATTGAAAAGATAATTAATAATACTTATAAAGCTGATATAAGTTTATTTATAATAGATACAGTGGAAGGTATAACGCAGACAATCTATGATCAATTAAAAATATCAGAGTTATTAAGCATTAAAAATGTAATAATAGTTATTAATACTAACTGTGCCTTTGAAGATAATAATATAGATTTACTTAAAGAGCAGATTTATGGAGTTTTAAAAACCAAATCTTTTGATAGTCAACAAATACTCGAAATTGACATCTCAGAAAATGAAGATATGAAAATGTTTAAAAACTCTTTAGAATCAATAGTTAATTTTATTCCCGGCTATTTTGCGTTAAAACCACCTCGTCTTTATATTGAATATAGCTATTTAAATGATAAAAATGAAGTAATTGTATGGGGTAAACTATTATCAGGGCAGATTTCAGTTGGTGATATAGTTGAGATTTCACCGTATAAGAAAACATGTAGAATTAATAGTATAAGAAATTTTAATAATGATATATTTAATGTTTATTCTGGCAATATAGTTCATCTTAATCTAGGTGCTATTGAGGCTATTAATATTGAAAAAGGTAATTGTATTGTTAGGCCGGGTATGTTTCGCCATACGAATTCATTTGATGCTTTGATAGAACTTCTTCCAAATGCTAAATATAACCTTGAAAATAATGACAGCTTACAAATAGTAATGCTTGCTAATTCTTTTCAAACTCAGATAAAAATGATAAATGCAAACTATATATCACCTGGTGAAAGTTGTTATGCAAGAATCAACCTCTCTCAACCCAGAACATGTTGCTATTATGATACATTTATAATCTTAGATATAAATAATAAAAGTCTTATAGGTCATGGGTTAATTTTAAGACCCTATCCTGATCTTATTACAACAATACCATCTGAACTGGTTAATATTCTTAACTCTTACAAGGCTAAAGATTTTGAAAATGTCATATTAAGGTATTTGCAAAATGAAGAAACGCTACTGAATATATCAAATATTACTGAAAATTTACCATACACTGAATTAGGATTGATAGATAACTTGCTGGCGCAAAAAAAAATCATCAGCTTTTCTAACAAAGTTATGCTTTTCAGCAGGTTTAATCAAAACGCATCTAATATATTAATAGCACTAAAAAAATTGCATAATATTTATCCTGATAAAATAGGTTTTAGTTCTAAGTATTTGAGTGATGAATTAAATATTGACCCAGATATAACAGCTGCTACATTATTTTATCTTTTAAAAGAATCTAAAATCAAATGTGAAACAGGTAAATATAGTTTATATAATCATCGTGTAAAACGATCTTTAAAAGAAGTACTCTTTTCTAACCTTGTAAAAGTCGAGTTTAAAAAAAACCTGTTTGTTGATATAAAGGCAATAAAGTCTGTTGAAGAAAAATTAGCAAGAAATATTATTCAGGGACTTAAAAATAAAAATGTAGTTGTTGAAATTGATAATGATATTTATATTTCAATAGATAAATTGGAATCAATAAAAGACAAAATAAGAACATTTCTTGAAAAGGAATCTGAAATTACACCTGCACAGTGTAGAGACTTGCTTGGTTCTTCAAGAAAGTTTGTTATTCCTTTGTTAGAATATCTGGATAAAATGGAATTTACTCATAGAGTCAATGGCCACAGAATAATAAAATAAATTAACCTGTTTAAGTTTATAAAAATCAAG
>JBFMGH010000365.1:0-5377 GCA_040752795.1 Cyanobacteriota bacterium | reverse complement strand
TTTTAAGACCCATAAATAAAGTATCATTAAAAATGGGTCTAAATTCATTATCAGTTTTTAAAATCCATCCATAATAAGGGTCTTTAACTCGTTCCAGATGACAGGGATTTAATATTAAAGGTGCACGTATGTATGTTCCATCTAAACATTGGCATTCAACAAAAGGATAACCAACATATAAATCATAAATGCCTGATTCCGCTTCAATAAAGTTAATTTGTCTGTATAAAGAATTAAGATGATTAAATATTTTTTTTTGTAATTTTATATTTTTATCTTCATCAAGCATATCATCGTAGATATTAGAGCTGAAATTTAGTTTCATTAAAGGAATTGGCGTTATATCTTTAATTAAACAATTAATAATATCTGATGAAACGTTGTTATCTATAGTATTTAAATTAGTAATATCAAAATTCCAGCATTTAGATGTTCTTAAAACCCTTAAAGAACGGTTTTTAGGGCTTAAGTTATTAAGTTTATCTCTTAAACCAGTGATAATTTTTATTGCATTTTTTTCATCAGATAGCTTTTGCTTGAGTGATTTATATGTACTATTATCTGAAAGGCTTGGTTTTAAAGAAATAGCTTTATTAAAATAATCAAATGATAAATAAAAATCACCTTTATCATAAAACAGGTTAGCTAGTTCAAAGTAAGCGTTATCATTATCAGGATTATATTTAATTGCCAGTTCGAGGTTTTCAACCGCTAAATTATATTCTTTTGATTCAAGAGCTTTAATAGCTATTTCATAAAAAGAATCTGAATCTTTAGTGCCTTGTTCTCTTGATTCTAGAAGTTGTTGCTTTGCTATACTGGCATTGGCATGGCCAGGGTTGAGAGCAATTGCTCTTCCATAATTTTCCAATGCTTTATCTGATATACCACAAATTTCATAGGTATGACCAAGAAAGTAATATGTGTCGTCATTTTTATTATCTAGTGATATAGCTTTTTCAAGGAAATCAAGGGCGAGATCATATTTATCAAGCTCTATACAAATTATACCAGCGTTATGATAAATTTCAGGGTTGTCAGGTTTAATATTAATAGCTTTATTATAGGCATCAATAGCAAGATTATACTCTCCCTGAGTGTAATATTCATTACCAAGGTTAAAATAAAAATCAGCTTCTTCTTTTGTAGTGGTGAAGTTTTGTTTATTTTCTTCTTGCTTTGAAAAATCCTCTGCCATATGAAAATTTTATAACAATAAAATTAGATTGATATAGCTAACAAAATAAAGACGTATGCACAGGACTTGATAATAGATATAAATAACATTTATTTTGTTTCATTCAATTCCCAATTATAATCAAGGTAGCCAATATAATACCTTTTCGAGTAGAGATATTTTTTTAAATCTTTATCTGAATATGTATCAATAAAATTCATAACCGCTCTTTGCGTTTTATCAATGCCTATGAATTTTTTATCAGTTGAATAATTTTTGATAAATTCTTTTCCATACCATTGAAAAATAGGTGAAATATTAATCTGGCTGTTCATAATGTCTATTTGAAGCTTATCTGGATCTTTAAGAAATTTTCTAGACTGGTCAGCCAATTGAGTTGTAATATATGTTCCCCTGTATGGCTCATTAAGTAAGCCGGGTCCTCCCATTGTTGCACAACAAATAGCCATATGTATTTTAGGTTCATCAAATTGTTTTTGTAAGATTTCTTTTTCAATGAATTCTAGAGATATCTTTTGTCCTAAAACAATATTTGTTTTCTTTTTTAAAGCTCCAGAAATGTTTTTGATGCTGGATACAGGATAATTATCTAAAATTGTTTTGATTGTTAAGGCATTATAAATATTTATCCAGAAAGCCAGTTTGTCTTCATAAGAAAAATATGAAAAGTCTCCAGTGCCAATTTTAGAAGCTTCGTAAATAAAAATATCTAAATATGCTCGATCATTTATAAGCCCTCTATAATTAACTAAACCTTTATTATCTACATATTTTCTAAGAACTTTAGAATAGTTTGAATAGAATCTATCTTGATTAACGGGTTCATATGTTTCAGCAAAAGTTATAAAAAATGAAGAAATCAATGTAAATAGCAGAATTAGTGAAATAACTGAATGAAAATGTTTAGAATACAAGCCATAACTCCTGTTTGTAGAATATTAAATTAAATCTATTACCAATTTATAAGGTTAAAAAATAAATTAAAGTCCTGTTAAAATAGCGTTAAAATATTTTATAAGTTTAAATTATTCCATTGTAACCCATAATAATCCACGTATTGGACGGGCAATAGCGCATAAGATAAGACTAAATAGTATATCATAAGGTAAGTTTGACAGACTAAGTCCCCATACCCATGCTTTAATATATTCAAATGAAAAACCTGATAAAAGCATATTGATAATTAAATATGTAACACCGAAGAAATGAACTGTAACAACGCCCAGTAAAGCTGCAAATATAATGAGAAGACTGTTAATATTTTTTGAAAAAACTTTACCTACTGAATAAGCAGCAATTATATAACCTATGATAAAACCAAATACAGGTTGTGCAATATAATCAAAACCTCCACCAGCTGCAAAAATAGGAACACCAATTAATCCGAGAAATACATAAAAAGCCATGGAAAATGTACCAAGGCGTGGGCCCAATAGTGCCCCTGCAAATATTGCTATAGGTACCTGAGGACTATATAGGTAAGAATGAAGTGTTAAAAAAACATTGTTAATATCCAGGGTGCCTAATAATGCACTGGTTAGTATTTCTTCATTAAAAATACCTACAGGTAACATTGTAAAAGTAGCTATAATCATTAAAATAATACATAAGAATGTTATTGCAAGAGAACCAAGATTTATTTCAGGAAATTCATTTAAAAATCTTGAATATTTAAGCTTCTCATTAACATTGCTTCTTTCTAAACTTATAACTTTTCCCATACTATATTCCTAAATACAAATAACTTCCTTATCTAACTTTGATTTGAGTTCATCTTTAAGCCTGTTGTAAGTATCTTTAAAAGCTTTAGAGTAAATATCATCGGTCCACATAATAAGAGCATCTTCATTATTATCCTGATAATATTTTCTCCGAAGACCTAAACTGGAAAAGCCATATTTGTAATATAGATTTTGAGCACCTATATTACTAGCTCTTACTTCAAGAGTAAGCCATTTAGCTTTTCTACTTACACTTTTTTCAATCAGGTGTTGTAAAAGAACTTCGCCCAGGTATTTCCTTCGATAATCAGGGTGAACAGCAATTGTAGTAATATGAGATTCATCCATAATTAACCAAAAACCTGCATAGCCAAGAAGTTTAGTTTCTTCTTGATCTATTAAGACATAGTAATTTCCGGTAGAATTACGTATTTCACTTCTGAAGGATTCTTTAGTCCAGTGATGAGAGCCAAAAGAAACCGATTCAATTTTCATTATTGAACCAATGTCTTTTTCTTTCATTAACCTGATTGCGTATGGCATTAAGAACCCTTATTTTATTAGTATGGAATAATTATTATGTTGAATAACATTTTTAGCAAATTCGTAAAGTAAGTTTAATATAAAATTTTACTTCAAATTTGAAATAGTTATAAAATAAATAATTCCCTTTAAATAAGAGTAAATATTAGATTCTTTTAATTTTGTAGAAATGAAATTCAGATGGTTTAAGTTCGTTAAACTTGAATACACAATCTTCAAGATTTTTAATTTCCAGAGATTCAATGTAAATAAAATTATTTTCAGGCAATATATATTCACTAACTACTACAAAACCTTCAGGAACCCAGATTTGTGCATTTTTAACACTTTCATAGTCTTTCCATACAGAAATAAGTTCATTGGAATCATTTAATAATCTAATTACTTCCTTTGGAGGGTTTTCATTAGCAATTATAAAAAGTCTTTCATCATCACCAAATTCAGGAAGTTTTTTAACATACCAGGCAATTAAGCCTGATTCTAATTCATTACCGTGAAAAATTTCACTAATTCCATACCTGCATAAAATATTATTCAGGGCAAAATTGTTAATGGCTGTAAATTTTCTGAAGAAATCAATATTATTATCTCTGTGTAAAGAACCTTCAGTTCCTATAACTCTTTCAATACCAGTTCGAGTAAAACTTTCGTCGCCATCAATAAACATAATTGGTCTTTCAGAAAGAGGGCCTGATGGTGTAAATTTTAATTTGAACCATTTAAACAAGGCACCTTCTTCTTCCATTTGACCTGGATACTGGTCTATTTCTCTAAATTCTCCATCTTGATTATTGTAAGCTTTTAAAATAGAAAGAAAAGATTGATTGGCACCAAAAATACTATTATATTGTTTAAGTTCTTCGTTTTCGTGAAGGATTGTTTTAACATTTTTCATATGTTGATTAACTATATCAGAGCCCCATAAAAGATCAAAACCCATATCCTGGTGATATTCTTTATAGAAACGATCCCAGAGCATATATTCAGCAAGTAAACCGAAGTGTTTATTGTTTTGTCTTAGAATTCTACTCACAGTACCAAGAACTTTAGATGGTGCACGATAACTTAAAGGTCTACCATCATGTGATTGAGATACTCTGTCTACTATATGGTCAATGTGGTCAATTCTGAAGCCATCAAAATTATATTCCTTTTGAAGTTCGACAAGAAAATCGCACCAGAAATCTATAACAGTTTGATTATATTCGCCAGATTCTAGATGTACAAAAAAGAAAGGTGTCTGACAATCGAGATTAGCCATATGAGTAACGTCATTGCCATCGACATCAAAATGGTCAAACAATGGAAAACCACCCCCTGAAACCATTCTTTTGTATACGGGTATGCCAGAAGAACACCATGCACCGCCTGGCGATGGCCACAGACCTTTATTGATTAAAGTACCAATTACTTTATCGTGTTTATGATCAAAATCTTCCTCTTTTAAAGTAGTATTTTCAGGAAGTTCAAGTTCGTCAGTAATAATCTTTTTGACTTTGTTAACTAATTCTTGTTGATACAATTTAGAAGTCATTTCTTCAGAATACTTTTTACGGTATAGATCAAGCATTTGTTCCATTTTCTCTTCAATATCTGAGCCTTCCTGGGGAATATTTTCAGAGTCTCCATCAAGTGAATCGGAAATAATATGTTTAATTTGTTTTACCAGTTCAGCATTTTCGAAAGTTTCCAGGCTTTGTGAAATGTCATCTAAATCTATTTTAAGTTTACGATTAAGTTCTTTTATATCAAACCATCTTGCAATGAAAGGTTTAGATAACACAGTTCTTGAATAACGGCCAGTTTGAGGTAAAACATCGTACATAGTAGGGTGCCCGGCTAATTGACAAAAAGTTAGAAATAGTTTAATTTGTTCTTTTGTTTTTAACCCTAGTTTTTCAGTTAATGTTTTATC
>JBFMGH010000364.1:0-4028 GCA_040752795.1 Cyanobacteriota bacterium | reverse complement strand
TCATACTTAAGAAAAAAATATCCAAACAAAAGCGTAGAAGCCGCTCACCAGGAGTTTTTACATAAGGTTAGGAAATTAAAACCTAGACAATTAAATACTTTTTTGAATGCTGCGTAAAATCTGTTACATGCTTCAATTAACGTTACTTCGATGTTTCGAGATCCTACATTCTATCTGGAACTTAGAGAAAATATAATACCAATGCTTAAGACCTATCCTTTTATACGTATCTGGCATGCAGGCTGTTCAACCGGCGAAGAGGTTTATTCACTTGCAATAATTCTAAAAGAAGAAGAAATATATAATAGATGCAGAATTTATGCAACCGATATGAATGAGGAAGTACTTAAAAAGTGTGCCGAAGCTATTTATTCTCTTGGTAATATGAAAGAATATACGAGAAATTATTTAAAAGCTGGCGGTAAAAGATCCTTTTCAGATTATTATACAGCTCAATATGATAGAGCTCACTTTTCTGCTGATTTAAAAAAAAATATAGTCTTTTCTCATCATAATTTAGCTATAGATGAATCGTTTAATGAGTTTAATTTAATCCTTTGTAGGAACGTAATGATTTATTTTAACAAACAACTGCAAGAACGGGTTCATGAATTAATATATGATAGCCTTGCTATTTTTGGTGTTTTAGGTTTAGGAGACAAGGAAAGTATTAAATTTACGACTTGTGAGTCATATTATGAAGTACTAAATCCCAAAGAAAAGCTTTATAGGAAGGTTCAATAAAATGAGCTATGAATTAATAGTTATAGGCTGCTCTCTCGGAGGTGTTGAAACCTTACAAAATTTTTTAAATGGAATAAATAAGGATTTTCCTTTGCCAATAGTAATTGTCCTTCATCGAAATGATGATTCTCATAGTACTTTAGATTCTTTATTGCAAAAATCAAGCCCTTTAACAGTTATAGAGGTTGAGGATAAAGATCCAATATTACCTCAGACCGTTTATTTAGCACCTCCCGGTTATCATTTACTGGTTGAAAAGGGGTTCTTTTCATTATCTACAGATGCTCCAGAGTTATTCTCCCGGCCTTCTATTAATGTTCTGTTTGAATCTGCTGCTGAAAATTATGCAGAAAAATTGATTGGAATAATCTTAACGGGTAATAATAGAGATGGGGCCAAGGGTCTCTCGATAATAAAACAATCCGGAGGCTTAACTATTGCTGAAAACCCTGAAACAGCAATAGCTGAAACAATGCCCTTAGAAGCTATAAAATATACTAAAGTAGATAAAATATTAAATATTACTGATATATCCTCTTTTTTAAACAATATGTTTTTGAATCAAAAGGAGAAATAACTTGCAATTGCCTGATAAAATAAATATCTTAATTGTTGATGATAATCCAGGTAACCTGTTTACACTAGAAACTATACTGAATAATGCAGAATTAAACATTGTAAAAGCTTCATCTGGTGAAGAGGCATTAAAGTGTGTTCTTAAAAGTGATTTTGCAGTTATTATTCTTGATGTTCAGATGCCCGGCATGGACGGCTTTGAAACTGCAGAAGTTATCAGATCAAGAGAAAAAAGCAAATTTACTCCTCTCATTTTTGTAACAGGTGTCGGTCAGAGTGATTTACACATAGACAAAGGATATTCACTTGGTGCAATTGACTATATATTGAAACCAATAAAACCTGAAGGACTTAAAACAAAGTTATCTGTATTAATTGACCTGTATAAAAACAAAAAAATGCTTGAACAGAAAACAATGGAACTTGAAAGATCCAATAAAGAATTGGAACACTTTGCTTATGTTGCTTCACACGATTTACAGGAACCCTTAAGATCTGTAACCAGTCATGTTCAACTTTTATCTATGCGTTATAAAGGTAAGCTGGGAGAGGATGCTGATGATTTCATAAATTTTGCTGTTGAAGGTACAACAAGAATGAAAGCTCTTATCAATGATTTATTAAGCTATTCTCGAATAGGTACACGGGGCAAACCTTTTGAAAAAATAGATACTACATCAACTGTTAAGATCGTTCTTGATAACCTTGAAACAAGTATTGAAAAAGCAGAAGCTATTATTACTTACGACAATTTACCTGAAATATTTGCTGATCCAACTCAAATGATCCAACTTTTTCAAAATTTAATAGGTAATGCAATAAAGTTTAAAGGTGAAAATCCCCCTGAAGTTCATATTTCTGCTTATCAAAGTGGAGAGGAATGGATTTTTTCAGTTAAAGACAATGGTATAGGTATTTCATCTGAATTTTTTGATAGAATTTTTGTTATATTCCAGCGTTTACATAATATTGATGAATATAGTGGCACTGGAATTGGTCTTTCTGTATGTAAAAAAATTGTTGAACGTCACGGTGGAAAAATTTACGTAGAATCTGAACTGGAAAAAGGCTCAAAATTTATATTTTCCTTTCCAATTCATACGTTGAAAGGTTATTAAATATGAATAAAACAAGTAACGAAACGATAATAGAAATTCTTTTAGTTGAAGATAATCTTAGTGATATACGATTAACTCAAGAAGCAATTAAAGAGTGTAAAATTGAAAATAATCTACATGTTGTTAGAGACGGAATAGAAGCATTAGATTTTCTCCGAAAAAAAGGAAAATATGCAAATGCACCCCGCCCCTGTTTAATTTTACTTGATTTAAATATGCCCCGGAAAGATGGACGTGAAGTCTTGGCAGAAATAAAAGCTGACCCGGAATTAAAACGTATTCCAGTAATTATTTTAACAACATCTAAGTCAGAAGATGATATTTTTATAACTTATGATCATTGTGCTAATTGTTATATTACCAAACCAAATGATATTGAAGAATTTTTTAAAACAATTACAACGATTGAAAATTTTTGGCTAGAATTGGTTAAATTGCCTTTTAATGGAGCACAACATAAAAACTTATAACCAGTTATTATCTTAAGTAATAAGCTTCTAAATCATTCTTATTTACATTTAAAGCTGTATTCATATCTTCAAGAGTTCCATCAATATCATTTTTTTGATATGCGTTTACTGAATTTTAAATAAGGTTGCAAAAAATAGATGGAACCTCTATTTTAGAGTTGTCAAGAAACCAAAATAGAGGTATTAATTATGTTACAAGCAACACACCTTTTTATCAAGCAAATCCTTAAACTTTCATTTTGTAATATTATCCAGATCCTAAAAATACCAGTATCTACAAAAACTCCCTATACCTATCCATAGTCACAACAACCGAGCTAAACCCCATCTGCTTGTGAACATAATCAACAGGATAATTGTTTTGTAATAACCTCACTGCATAAGTATCTCTCAGGTCATTGAACTTGATTTTCTTGATACCTGCTTTACTTATTACCAGATTAAACCTTCTTTTAATCATATTATCTGCACATTCTGCCTCTCCTTTGATATTGGGAAAAACAAAACCGACCTCCCCCTTTGGACAATCCTCCTTCCACTTAGACAATACCTGACTTACGTTCTCAAACATATCAACATTTCTAATTCTTGCTGGAATATCTATTGGTATAATCTTTCGTTGATAAAGGCTTTGATCAATTCTGATTAGTTTATTTTCGAAATCAATCTTGTCCCAGGTTAGGCCTAAAAGCTCACCTCTGCTTAATCCTGTATATATAGCTGTAAATAAAAGCGGATAAAAACCAGGATATGAAACCCTGGCAATTCTTAAAACCTGGTTAATCTCCTTTTCATTCAAATGGTTAACTTTTGATCTTGGTATTTTAGGTATTTCTTGCAAGTTTACCGGATTACTGATAATGGATCCGTCAGAAACAGCCAGCTCCATTATGCCATTGAGTAAAGTTAAGATATGCTTTATAGTCCTTTCTGATAGGCCTTCTTTGATTTTTTGGATTTTATACACTTCAATTAGTCCTGGAGTTACATTTTTAAGTTTTAATTTCCCTAATTCCGGTAATAAATGATTATTTAAATAGCTCACATATGAAGCAATTGTACTTGGCTTGCAATTTTCTTTAGCGTGATATTTCAAAAACCTGTTTGAAGCCCCTTTAAA
>JBFMGH010000363.1:0-5334 GCA_040752795.1 Cyanobacteriota bacterium | reverse complement strand
GCAGAAGAAATAAATGTGTTTCCAGCTAAAGCTGGATTAGCATTGGTTCCATATGCCGTGTTAGTTATTGCTAAAGGATCAGGAGAAGGTATTCTAAAAGCACCTCTTGATATAGCGGATCTATCAGTAAGAGGTGTTGCAATATTTCTAAATATTTCACTATTGCTTAAATTGAAATTAACAGGTGATAATGCCATTTTTTCTCCAGCTATAATTGTTTTAGCCTTGTAAAAGCCAGTAAAATGAATCTATTTTCTTTAAAATTTATAAAATAATTTACATATCAGATTTAATTAATAATATATAAGTATCTTAGCTTAATATACTTATTATCTCATTATTTAAACGATATTAATATACCCAGTAAGTAGTATTAGTGGATATTAAGCTTCTATAAAAAGGTTATTATAGATTAAAAGAGCATATTTCTTAAAAACATTTCGAATACAATAAATAAAAGAAAGTATGTATATAAAAAAAAACTCCTTTCTATTAAAATTGTTCAAAATTTATAATTTATGAGGTATGAAATAATGATCCATAAACCGTATTTATTAAACTTAATTTTGACCTTTACTCTTCCAATTTTGTTTTTAGCCTTTGTTAGTGCAATTGATGAGGAAAATAAAAATAAATTACAACCACTCAATACAAATATATACGATACATTAAAATATGATGATCTGCTTGATATATCTGATGATGGTAATATGTCGGAAGAAGTAAAGAACAAAGTAAATTATGTATTAAATAATCCTGTTGTTGATAATACTATAATGAACTCTGAAATTGAAATAAAACAAAACAAACCTCTTGGAAAATTTATTAGAGCTGCAAGCTGGAATATTGAAAGAGGTATAGAGTTTGATGGTATTGTTGATATTTTTAAAAATCCGGCCCCTTTATTAAAAGAACTTGAAAAAACTAATTCTAAAAATGTTGAAACTGTTAAAGAACAGATGGCAATTTTACGTGAAGCAGATATTATTTTTCTTACAGAAGTTGATGCAGGAATGCCACGTACTGAATATCGTAAAGTTGCAGAAGACCTTGCCAGACAATTAGGCTACAATTATGCATATGGTGTGGAGTTTTTAGAAGTTGATCCGGCTCATCTTGGTCTTGAAGATTATAAATGGTCTGAAGAAAAATCTTTGTTTCCCCATAATACACTTGATATAGATAAGAATAAATACAGAGGGTTACATGGAAGTGCTATTTTAAGTAAATTTCCGCTTAAAAATGTAAGAATAGTAAGGCTACCCAAATGTTATGATTGGTATAAAGGTGAAAAACTAAGAGTTTCACGGTTAGAAAAATTAAGAAGGGCTTCATCGGCAAAAATATTTGGAGAAGCAGTTATCAGAGAAATTAGATTTGGTACTAGAATGGCTTTATTAGCAGATATAGATATTCCGGGTTTTGATTCTTCTGTAACTCTTGTTGCTACACACTTAGAAAATCGAACTGAGCCTAAAAACAGAAAAAATCAAATGAAATATTTGCTAAATAATCTTTATAATGTTTCTAATCCAATAATAATAGCTGGTGATTTTAATACAGATGTTACCGATGCAGAGCCAAAAGGTAATAATAAAATGAATCAAGGAAGATTCTCTAAGTTATTGGATCATTTTAAGATATATAATATTCCCCAGCATTTTGCTATTACACCTCTTATGGCTGTACCTAATGTTTTAAGAAAGCATGATGACCCGACAGTAAAAAGCTTACCATTTATTTTACCAAATCCTGAAAAAGGTTTATTTAGCCTTCTTAAGAAGTTTGATTTTAAAGATGATTATCATTTTGATTTTAGATCAGTTAAAGGTAAATATTCAGGTAAAAAAGGAAACCTTGCAGATTCTAATGAAAGAAGCTCAAAAGGTTTTGTTCCTACTTATAAGTTTGAAAGATCTTTATATCTTGGTAAATATAAGTTAGACTGGTTTTTTGTCAAAGCATATTGTAAATCAGCAAAAGATAAAGAAAGCTCTTATAAATTTGCACCTCATTTTGGACGTACTTTATATGATTTAAATTATTCTTTCAAAAACAGTTTTTCTGATCATGCTCCTATAACAGTTGATTTACCTCTTGAAGAACCGCCTGCAATTGAAGGTCATATCAAAAAACATAAAGAAAAAATGTAAAAATCAAAGACTCTAAGTAAAAACCATTATACTGTATTTATTTTATCAATTGTATCAACAATTTAATACTTTAAGTTGTTTGAAAGCTTTTGAGGTAACAATGTCAACATATTCAAATAATGATTTAATAAATATTGAATCCTTTAAAGATAATGGCATTGATAAAGAATTAATAGAAAGAATTAAATTAAAATCATATGAGGTATTAAAAGCTAATAGATGTATAGCAAAAATACCTTATTATATTGATAACACTACTGAATATAAAACATTTATATATACATCACCATCTCAAATATCTGGTAGTGATTCTCATATGGATTATACAAATAAACAATGGCTCTGGGATTCTTGTTTACATTCTTACATTTTAGCTGAAGTTGAACCAGAAATAGCTAAACAGGAATTAAGGGCTTTATGTTTTAATCAAAAAGAAAATGGCTTTATACCACACATGAATTACTGGGATGGTGATGGTTTAATACCTCCAGAATGGGCTAAGATGAAGGGTTTAAAGCTATTCTGGAGCAATCCATTTTCATCTGATATAACTCAACCTCCTATAATAGCTTTTGCTCTTGAGGAGATCTACCATCAAACAAAAGACAGAACTTTTTTGATAGAGATGCTACCTAAACTAGTTAAATATTATCATTATTTGGCTAAATATAGAGATCCTGATAATGATGGGCTAATTTCAATTTTACACCCCTGGGAAAGTGGTTGGGATAATTCTCAAAGATGGGACACAACCTTAAATATACCAGGAAATAAAGATTATATTTCCCGGTCTGTTATTGATGAAAGAAAAATTCAACAATTTATTAGCAATGTTAAAGAAAATTGGAACGAAGAGGCTATATTTATTAAAGGTGAATTTGACATTGAACCAGTTGATTTTAATGTTTTATATTGCATTAATTTACAGGCTTTATTAAGACTTTTAATAATTGCTGGAGATAAAGAAGATTATATTAAAACTAAAACTATCGAAGCAAAAACCCGTAAAGCAATCTTAGAAACAATGTGGGATGGTAATAAATATGTGGATTTATCTGGTAAAAATAATATACCATCGGATATAAAATCATCTGCAATGTTTTATCCTTTGTTATTAGAAGGTGAAATGCACTATGAAGAGCTGATAAATAATTATCTGTTAAATTCTAATGAGTTTTTAACTCCTTATGGGATAACAACAACTTCAAAAAGTAATCCAACATTTTCTCCAGATGACTACTGGAGAGGTAATGTATGGTTTAGTAATAATTATTTTATTTTGCAAGGTCTGAAAAAAATCTATAATTGTTTTCAATATGAGCCAGCTAAAAAGGGAATTAATTATATTATTAATTCCTCCTTCTACTTATTAGATAAATTTGAATTTTACGAATATTTTAACCCTTTAAATGGTAAAGGTCATGGGGTTAAACCTTTAAGCTGGAATGCTATAGTAACTAAAATGGTTACTTTTAACGAACAATATTAGAGAAACTAAATTGTATTATTATTTGACAATTTGTAGTATCATTTGAAATCAAATTTCTGATTATTAAAAGCCAACAGAAAGTAATATTAAATGAAAAAAGCAATTGTTTTATTAATAATAATAACTATTTCTATTATTATTGTTGTTGGTGAAGTAGTAGCTCAACAAGCAAAAGAAAAACTTAATTTTGGAATTATTGATACAGACCTTGCTGCAACACCTACAGAAATATTAGAAGCCTGTAAGCCCTTCGAAAGATATATTTCTAAACGGCTAAACGTTGATGGAAATGCTATTATAGTTCATAGTGTTCCAGAAATGATTAAATTATTAAATGATGGAACGATTCAATTTGCCTATGTAAGCAATCTGGACTATATAAGGATAAAAAATGAACTTAATATTGTACCCTTTGCAATGGTTGTGAAAGCTGGTAGTAATACTTATAAAGCAACTTTTATTGTAAGACAAGATTCAGGATTAAAAGAGCTTAAAGACTTAAAAGGAAAAAAATTTGCTTATACTACTAAACATTCTGCTCATGGGTATATTTTCCCAAATTTGCTCATAAAAGAAAGATTTAATCAACCACTGGAAAGTTTCTTTGCATCTACAGCAATAACCAAAAAAGATAGTGATGGAATTTTATCAGTCTTATATAAAAGTACAGATGTTGCATCTGTTTCAAATCAAACTTTTGACATTATGTGCGAATTAAGGCCCAGAATAAGAAGAGAAATAATATCTTTACAAGAATCTAAACCTTTTGTTCAGGGACCTGTTTTCTTTTATGATAAAAATATTAAAGATAAAACTTTAATAGAGAGGCTTAAAAAAGAAATATTGCAGATGGATAAAATATCAGAAGGAAATCAAATTCTGCTTTTATTTAAAGTTGGTGGTTTTATCCCTGCTAAAGATTCTGATTATAACTCATTAAGAACAATATTTAATAGTATTTTCTAGCTTTTTAACTATTTAAGTCTTTTAAAACTTTTTGAATTAAACATTTAGTCCATCTATATAGACTATTTTCATTTAAAGAGTTTTATTTTAAAATTTTTATTGATAAATTGCAATTTATTTCAAAAATATCAGATCAACGAAAATAACTAATAATATTGCTGTATGACTAACAAATTATTTATTATTTTAATAATAACTTTACTTTGTTTGAGCAATAACCTTGCAAAAGCAGAAACTCAAGCTTATGTAAGATACAAGGTCAATCCATATGCCTCATCACAGCAATTAGGTTGTTCACCAAATACACCTGAAAGTATTCAAAATTACATGAGAAATGTTTATCAGAGAATTGAAAGCTTTGCAAATATTCCTGTTAAAGATTCTTATGGCAAAATAGCAGTTTCCTTTTATCTTGATATAAATGGCAAAGTTTCTAATCTCAATATAACAAAATCTTCAGGAGATTTTCAAAGTGATAGATTAGCTATGGAAGCCGTTATAAAAAGTGCACCATTTGGACCGTTTCCAATAGGCTTTAATTCTAGTGGCATGCAGTTTAATTTTGTATTTTATTTACAGCCTTTTACTCAGCCTGACAATACTCAAACAACTTTATTTCCTAATAGCAGTATTTCCTCAAATCCGTTTATTCCTGAAATTAAACCAAATATAAAAAATAATACAACTCAAACAGCTCAATATAATTCAAATTATTATCAATCACAA
>JBFMGH010000362.1:15224-23122 GCA_040752795.1 Cyanobacteriota bacterium | reverse complement strand
TCCTTATTCTCATTGTTGGATTTAATCTTTTGGTATAATTCATATTGGTGGCACTCCTTTTTAATTTTATTTTTATCAACTTAATTTTACTTAAGAAGTGTCACCCTTGTTTTAACTATTCACAAATAATTTAAAGCCATATATCGTTTACTTCCGTGGATTGGTATAACAATATTATTTTTGTTGAATCATATAAAAACCAGATAAGTTTATTAACCATATGGATTATTTTTCAAAATTTCGTTAAAAATTTTCAGGATTTGGGAACAAAATTTGTTAAACCTGATTCTTAGATTTATATAAAAAAGCTTTGAAATTTTCAAAAGTAGCTGTAATAATAAAGGGATTATTATATAATAAGCCTTTATTTCTTAGTGAGATCAATTTGTTTAAAAATAAAGACAGCAGTTTACAATCAGAAATTAAAAAAATAAAGGTTGTTTAATTCCGTAATATCAATAGGGGAACATAGTATGGCTACAATAGATTTACAAAAGGTAGAAGAGCAGGTAAAAATCCATAGTCAGGTTGTAAAAAAGATTACTACTGAAATGTCTAAGGTAATAGTCGGTCAAACTTATCTGGTGAATCGATTAGTACTTGCTGTACTGGCAAATGAACATATATTAATTGAAGGAGTACCAGGGCTAGCTAAAACAACTGCTGTTAAAGCATTAGCTGGTGTGTTAAATACGGGATTTAAACGTATACAATTTACACCTGATTTGCTACCTGCTGATTTAATTGGAACACAAATATTTTTACCTAAAACGGGTCAGTTTTCAATAAAAAAAGGTCCAATTTTTTCAAATGTTATTCTTGCAGATGAAATTAACAGAGCCCCTTCTAAAGTTCAAAGTGCTTTACTGGAAGCCATGCAAGAAAGACAGGTTACTATTGCTGATCATACTTTCAAGCTTAATGAACCGTTTATGGTTCTTGCTACACAAAACCCTATTGAGCAGGAAGGTACTTATCCTTTACCTGAAGCCCAGGTGGATAGGTTTATGCTTAAACTTAAGGTAAGTTACCCCACTAAAACTGAAGAAATTGAGATAATGAAGAGAGTTGCTTATGATCTTGAGCCCACAATTAATCCTATTGTTAGTGTAGAAGAAATTCATAAAGCTAGATCAGTAATACAAAAGATTTATGCTGATGATAAAATTAAAGATTACATTGTAAATATAATTTTTGCTACCAGAGAACCTGAAAAATATGGCTTAGATGAAATAAAGCATTTTATTGATTTTGGAGCATCGCCAAGGGCAACTATTTTCTTAAATAAAGCTTCAAGAATACAAGCTTTCTTAAATGGAAGAAGCTATGTAACGCCACAGGATGTTAAATCTATTGGTGCTGATATATTACGTCATAGAATTATATTAACATATGAAGCCGAAGCAGAAGGGGTTGATTCTGATTATATAGTTAAACAAGTCTTTGACGGTGTTGATGTACCATAAAAAATACTATTTGCTTTGAAGAATAGTTAATTAACCCCGGCAGGTAATTTATGTTAAGTTCCGATATTATAAAAAAAATTAAGCATATCCAGATAAAAACAAATCATCTTGTAACCAGTTCAATAGCTGGTAGCTATGAAAGTGCTTTCAAAGGTCATGGAATGAACTTTGAGGAAGTAAGAGAATACCAGTATGGTGATGATGTAAGAAGTATTGACTGGAATGTTACAGCAAGAATGGATAATGCTTATATAAAACTTTTTAGAGAAGAACGAGAATTAACCATAATGCTTCTTGTAGATTTAAGTGCTTCCGGTAAATTTGGTAGCACAGATAAAACAAAAAATGAACTTGCTGCTGAAGTTGCAGCTATTCTAGCCTGCACAGCTATAAAAAATAATGACAAGGTAGGAATGATTATTTTTACAGATAGAGTAGAAAAATATATTCCACCTAAAAAAGGTACATCTCATATATGGCGTGTTATTCGTGAAATATTATCTTTTGAGCCTGAAAATACTAAAACAGATCTTTCTAAAGCACTTGAATATTTAATGCTTGTTGTTAAAAAACGTTCTGTTGCATTTCTTGTTTCAGATTTTATCTCTTCTGATTATGAAAAAGCTCTTAAAATTGCAAATAAACAGCATGATGTAATTTCAGTATTTATAAATGATCCCAGAGAATATGATATTCCAAGAGTTGGCCTGCTTGAACTTGAAGATGCTGAAACAGGTGAAACAGTTATAATAGATACTAATAGTTCATATTTTAGAAAAGAATTTCTTATAGAAACAAGAAAACGAAAAGATTCTATTACGTCTTTATTAAAATCAGCTGATGTTGATTTTGTAGATATATGGACAGATAAGCCCTACATTGATCCTATAATTAAATTTTTCAAAATGAGAGGAAACAGGTTTAAATGAAAAAAATAATAATAGGAATCATAATAACTATATTAACTTTGGCATTATTAATAGCCGGGGGTTATGCATTATATAATATTGGTATGGATCAATTTGGTTATAATGTTCCAGAGTTAACAAAAGATAAACCTTATAACCTTTCAGCCCAGCTTAGCAAAGAGCAAGTTGATATTGGAGAGCCCTTTACATATACAGTTAAACTATATAAACTAAAAGATGCTGACGTAAAATTAGAAAAATACGATATTAAAAAAGACAAAGAAAAGTTTAAAAACATAAATCCGTATAATTTAGAGGAAGAAGTAAAGGTAGTAAGAAATAAGTCAGTGGAAATAATAACACAAAAGTATTACTTACAGCCTGAAGATAATGAAAATGTAGAAATACCAGCCATAATAGCAAAAGCAAGTGGAAAAGAGATCAAGCTTGACCCTGTAAAACTAAAGCCCAAAAGTGTTTTAAATACAGCTAATCCTATGAAAGATATTCATGATATAAAACCAATAGATAAATTCATGATATTAAAGTGGTGGTATTTTGTTGCACCTATAGCAGCTATTTTATTCCTTGCATTATTTATATTTATTGTCTACAAACTACTTACCAGGCCAAAGGAGATAAATAAAGAAGAACTACTATTACCACCACACCTTCTTGCATATAAAGAACTGGAAGAGTTAAAGAAAATAGATCTTAAATCTTATGAAGATTACAAACTATTTTATTCTGGTTTATCTGAAATATTGAGAAAATATCTTGAAGGAAGATTTAATATTAAAGCTATTGAAAAAACTTCTGAAGAAATTAATGTAGAATTAATTAGAATTAAATTTAACCTCAATACACGAAATCTTGCAAAACAAATTCTAAGGCAAAGTGATATGGTTAAATTTGCTAAACACCACCCATCTAAAGAAACAGCTTTATCAAGTCTTGAAAAAACATATGAATTTGTTGATACAACTAAACTTGAACTAGAAGTAAACTTTGACACAAGAGGGACATAATGTTTAGATTCGAAGATCCAATATTTTTGCTATTTCTATTGTTTATTCCTCTAATGATCTACCATTATTTAAATAAAAAAGGTGGATTAAAAATCAAGTATTCTTCTCTAAATGTTATAAGCGATATAGGAAAAAAAGATTTTGCCTGGAGTCAGCATATTTTGCTTGCATTAAGGTTGTTTGCTGTTATATTGATTGTATTATCACTTGCAAGACCACAGATACACGAAAAAGTTAAAGAGATTATCAGTAGTGGAATTGATATAATGCTTGTATTGGATACATCTGGTAGTATGGAAGCAAAAGATTTTTCAGTTGGTAATAGAAGAATAAATAGATTAGAAGCTGTAAAAGAAGTTGTTAGTGAATTTGTTACTAAACGACCAGGTGACAGAATAGGTATGATAGTTTTTGGAACTAATGCATATACTCAGTGTCCTGCTACTCTGGATCATGGGATATTAGCTACCTTTTTAAAAGATATTAATATAGGTATTGCAGGAACAAATACAGCGATAGGTTCTGCAATTGGTATAGCTGTTAAACGATTAAAGGATATTGATGCAAAATCAAAAATAATAATTTTGTTAACTGATGGTAGAAATCATACAGGTCAGATAGCACCATTAACAGCTGCTGAATTGGCTAAAACCTATGGTATTAAGATTTACACAATAGGAGTAGGGTCAAATAACCCTAGCATGAACTATGGGCCTGGTAGTTTATTCTATAATTTTGGAGTTCCACAAGAAGCCCTTGATGAAGAAACTCTTAAAGAGATTGCTGACATTACAGGTGGCCTTTATTTTAAAGCTACTGACACTACGGGATTAAAAAAAATCTATGAAACTATTGATAAATTAGAAAAAACAAAGATTAAAGTTAAAGAATATGGTCATAATACTGAGTTATATATTAACTTTCTAACTGCTGGATTACTATTGCTCTTAACAGAACTTATTCTAGCTAACACAATATTTAGCAAAATACCTTAATAGGAGTTATTAATGAAGTTTGAAAATCCATACATATTGTTTTTATTGTGGACAACACCTTTATTAATATTGTTTTTTATCTATACATTTAAACGTAGAAAAGCTTTGTTAGAAGAATTCTGCAACATTGATGTTTGTAAAAAAATTATAGAAGGATTTAGCCAGACCAGAAGAATAATAAAGTGTACTTTAATAACAATCGCAATTATATTATTGTTATTTGCACTAGCAGGACCTCAATGGGGCTATGTATGGGAAGAAATTAGAAGAGAAGGTGTAGATATATACATTGCACTGGATGTTTCAGATAGTATGTTAGCTAAAGATATGAGCCCTAACAGGCTTGAAAGAGCAAAACGTGAAATTAAAGATTTTATGAATATCCTTAAAGGAGATCGTATTGGTCTGGTTATTTTTAGTGGCAGCAGTTTTATACAGTGTCCGCTGACGCTTGATTATAGTACAATTCAAATGTTTATAGATAATATATCACCTGATAGTATTCCAGTAAAAGGCACATCCATTGGAGGTGCCATACAAACATGCTTAGATGCATTTAAGAGAGGTGCTGAATCAAGTTCTAAAGCAATTATCCTTATATCTGATGGTGAAGACCATATGGGGAATGTTTCTCAAATGGCCAAAGAAGCCAAGAAACAGGGTGTAATAATATATGCAATAGGTCTTGGGCAAGATACAGGAAGTTATATACCCCAGGGTAGTGATTACAAAAAAGACCTTTTCGGACAACCTGTAGTGACAAAAGCCAACTTTACACAGCTGAAAGAAATAGCCAAAATTACCGGGGGTATATATTCAAACTCTGTGACAGGAAACCTTGATATTGAAAATATCTACTTAAGAGGTATTAAAAAAACCTTAAAATCAAAAGAACTGAAATCATCTAGAACAAAAAATTGGATTGAAAGGTTTCAATGGCCTTTATCTATTGCATTATTATTAATTTTGTTTGAATATTTTTTTAGAGAACGTAAAAGTATTATAAAGATCAAAAAACAGGATAAAAAACAATGAAAAAAATATGTTGTTTTATTATAACAATAATGTTTTGTGCCATAACAAATATCTCTTGTTTAGCTGAATCAACAAGCTCATTACTAGACAAGGGTCAATCAGCGTATGATAAAAATGAATATCAAGTTGCTCTTCAGAATTTTATCAGGGCTCAGGTGGATTTAGCTGAGGATGCAAAGTTAAAGTATAACATAGGAAATACTTTATATCGTTTAAGTGATTATAAAAAGGCCATTGAAAGCTATTCATCAGCTTTGCAGAATAAAGCTAATAATCTTTTAAAGTCTACAATACATTACAATCTGGGTAATACTGCTTATAAAAGTGGTGATTCCAAAAAAGCAATGGAAGAGTATCTTAAAGCCTTAAGAGAAAATCCAAATGATTTGCAGGCCAAGCAAAACTATGAATATCTTTTAAGCAAATCCAAGCAACAACAACCTCCACCACCTTGTAGCAATTGTAATAAGAATAAAGATAAAGATAAAAACAAAGACAAAGACCAGAATAAAGACAAAAACCAGAATAAAGACAAAAACAAAAATTGTGATAAATGCAATAAAAACAAAGACCAGAATAAAGATAAAGACAAAAACAAAGACCAGAATAAAGACAAAAACAAAAACAAAGACCAGGATAAAGACAAAAACAAAAACAAAGACCAGGATAAAGACAAAGACAAAAACAAAGACCAGGATAAAGACAAAAACAAAGACCAGGATAAAGACAAAAACAAAGACCAGAATCAAAACCAGAATTCTAATAATGATCAGCAGAATCAAAATAAGAACTCTTTTATTACAGATTCTATGATAAATAAATATCAGCAAGAACATCAAAAGCTTCGGAAAGAACAAGCAGAACAGATTTTAATGCAATTGCAAGAACAAAGGGTAACACCGGATAAAAAACTGATGCAAGGACGATATAATTCAAATAAGGACTGGTAAAATGCATTCTGTATATAAATCTTTTATTATAGCTGTTTTGATAATTTTAATATTACCATTAGCCTGTATATCACAGCCGTTTGCGAAGTCCTGGATTGATAAATACAAACTTACTGTTGATGATTATATAACTCTTACTGTGGAGGTTTCGGGTGCCAGTGGGGTAGAACAGCCACAATTAATGGGCATGAATAATTTCAAACAAGTTTCCGTTTCGACCTCACAACAATTAGTATTTATGAATAACCAGCAATCAAGTTCTTTTCAATATAAATATGTTTTAAAACCCTTAAATACAGGTGATTTAAAAATTGGTGAAGCTTATATAAATACCAGTTCAGGCAGATTGTATACTAAACCAATAACTATAACAGTAGATAAAAGCAACGTTAATCCTATAACATCCAATATATCAAGTAAAAATAATAGCAATGATTTCTTAAATGCTTCAACAGATAGTATTTTCTTAAAAGCAGATGTTGATGATAAAAACCCTTATAAGAACCAGCAGATAATTTATACTGTTAAACTATACTTTACAGGAAATATAGCAGATGTAAAATTTGATGTACCAACATTTACAGACTTTCTTATAGAGCCTCTAGACCAGATAAAACAATATACTACATATGCATATGGCAATTATTATTCAGTAGTAGAGCAAACATATGCAATGTTTCCTGCTAAAACAGGTAAAATAGAAATACCTCCAGCTGTACTAACTGCTCAGCATATAGATATAAACGATCCTTTTAATTCTATGTTTGGTAATGTTCAATATCAGCCTGTTAAATTAAATTCAGAAGCTATAAGTTTAAATGTTAAAGAATTACCTACAGCACCAGCAGGCTTTAAAAACTCTGTGGGAGAGTTTAAAATTGATACAAAAATTGATAAGGTCAATCTTGAAGTAGGAGAATCAGCTAAATTAAAAATTATTGTCTGGGGAAGAGGGAATATTTTAAATGTGCAGAGCCCTGAGTTTGCTTTTGATAAAGAATTCAGAAAAAATTTTAAAATATATCCATCTCATCCTGTTACACAAATTACAGATAAAAAAGATTATATATATGGTCAAAAGGTATTTAATTTTGATCTTGTTGCTTTAAATCCTGGAAATTATGATATACCCTCTGCTGAATATGCTTATTTTAACCCGGATACTAAAATGTATCATCAGGTAAAATCAAGCACAATAGAAGTTGAAGTTAGTCCTAGCACAAAAAAAGAAACTTTAGGACTAACTGCCTCAGACAACCTTGATTTAATAGATAATAGCAATCCATTTGATGATATTATTCAAATTCATAAAAGTAATGCTATTATTAAAAATAATCAAATTTCAAAAACAAGTTATATATTATTTGTTATTATACTTGCGTTACCAATTTTAGCTTTATTCTTTACTTTTGTATATATTAAACATAAGGAATATAATGAAGCTAATCAGGAGATAATTAAAAAACGTTATGCATATAGAAAAGCTAAAGATGCTGTAAACAAATTAAAACCACTG
>JBFMGH010000362.1:0-15214 GCA_040752795.1 Cyanobacteriota bacterium | reverse complement strand
GAAACAGCATAATAGTGCTCAATTTTTCTCAGATCTAGATAATATAATTAAAGAATATATTGGAAGCAAACTTTATTTACCAAGCAGATCTTTAACAACTGCAGATGTAGAAACACATCTTAAAAACAATGGTGTTGATTCTAAGACAGTTTTATTTACTATTGAAATACTTAAATTATGTGAAATGTCTGAATATGCTTCAAGTAAAGATATTAATAAAAAAGTTGCTATTGCCTTTAAAGATTCTAAAAAGGTTTTAAAATGGATAGAAAAAGAACTAAAATAGTTAAAAAGATAAATATTCTAATAATATTAGTATTTATTACAGTGTTATTCTGTAATTTTAACATTGCAATTAAAGCAAACACTGTTTTTAATCAGGATAATCAGAAATTATTTAACGAAGCAAATGAATTTTATACCAATCAACAATATTTTAAAGCCATAGAGTTATATGAAAAATTATTAAATTCAGGTATATACAATGGTACAGTGTATTATAATCTTGCTAATTCTTATTTTAAAAATGAACAACTTGGTAAGGCTATATTAAATTATAAAAATGCACTGATATTTCAACCAAGAAATGCAGATATAAAAGCAAATTTAAGTTTTGTTATAGACTCAACACCAGATCAAATATCTACAGAAGAATCCATGGATCCTATGTTAAGAGTATTAATATTCTGGTATTACAATCTAAATTTAGAGGAGTTAATATATTTAACAATTGTTTTTAATGTTTTAGTATGTTCAGGTTTAATATTTGGGTTTATTTACAAGAACTTTGTACTTAAAGCATCTAATTATATTGGTATTATTATACTTGTTATTTTGTTAATATCATCAGGAATTAAGCTCTACAAAAATTATCATCCCGATGAAGGTGTAATAGTAGTTAATGAAACAGAAGTTAAATCTGCAAATGGTAATTCATATGCAACATTGTTTAAATTGCATGAAGGAACTGTTTTTAATATAGAGGATCAAAAAGAAAACTGGTATAAAATTTCTTTAAGCAATGGTCAAAAAGGATGGGTTTTAAAAGATTCAATCGGGTTAATTAATGCCAGGATGTAGTATTTGAATAATTAAATTTATTTTAAAATGGATAATATGTTAAAATCTAATCCATACATAAAAGAAATGTTTAATTTGAAAGCCAAGAGGTAAATAAAATGAAATACAGAGGTTTATTGGTTGCTCTAACCTTTTTAATAGCATCAAGTTTTGTAGTTGTTAATGATGTAGCTTTGGCTGATGCTGGATTGTCTAATGATCTTTCCAGTAAGTCGAATGATAATGTTCGTATAGTAAATCACTTTCGCCTATTAAATCAAGCTACCGTTGAATTGGCTGGTAATATTCAAAAACCTGGAATTACACCAAAAGGTGATACTATACTGGTACCAGCTAAAGATCTGGATCAATTGTATTACATAACCATGGTTCAAGACACACCAGTATTAAATAAATTTACTATTCCTACAGGCAAAGGCCCAGTAGATGTTGTTATATCTAAAAATGGAAAAAGGGCATACGTAGCTAATGAAACTGGTAAATCTATATCCATAATAAGGTTGGAAGAAGAAGATTCTTCAAGAGTTACTGATATAGCTATAGATGGAAGCCCATGCAGGTTAGCATTAGGTAAAGACGGTAAATATTTATATGTTTTAACTAAAGACGCTGAAGATAATGTAGTAGTTATAAAGTTAGGTGATGAAAATTCTGAATTAGTAAATTTAATTCCGGTTGGTGAGGGTCCGCATTCATTAAAAATATCAGAGAATGGAAACATGGCTTATGTTGTAAACAGGGGTGATAATACAATAACAGAGATAGATTTAACATCGCCGGAGGGGACTATTTTTAAAGATAAAATAGATGTTGGCGTATATCCAACTGACATAGCAGTTAATAAAGAGGGAAATATTGCGCTTGTTACTAATGCATTAAGTAACAATGTTAGTTTGTATGATCCTAATGAAAATCCAATAACAATATTTGGCACTATTGGAAATTTAGCTAAACCCTTTGGTATTGCTTACGATCCAATAGGTAATTTTGCTGTGGCAATGAGTTATTATAATGGCAAATTAGAATTTTATGATCTCCAGAATGCTTCTCAGAGAATTGTATCACCCTTGCAAGATGCAGATGTTACTATTGATGAAAAAGGTGAGTATATAACTCTTTGTGAAAAAGGTTTAATAGCAGTTTCACATCCTAATAAAGATATTTTGAGCGTTATAGATTATAATATAGAGAAAGAAGAAATAGTTATTCCTGTAGTGCCTGAGCCTACAGCTAATCAAAACCCTATGCCAGGGATAAATGATATAACAAAGTTATTAGAGAGTCAGGAAACTCAGGATACTCAGAATCAAAAACCTGTTGATGATTCTTCTGCCGAAGATATTATTCAAGATGTAATAAAAGATCAAGGAGACCCACTGAGAGGAAGAACTAAAGCAGAATAATAAATGATCATTAAAACTTTAAATATTAGTAAAATAGTTGTAGGACCTGGAAAAAAATCAGCAACTATTCTTGAAGATATAAGTATTGGCTTAAATAAAGGAGATTTTTTAACAATCTTAGGGCCATCAGGTTCAGGTAAAACTACCTTATTACAGATATTAGGTTTAATGGATACACCTTCTTCTGGTGAAATGAATATATTTGATAGAGATATTAAGTCATTATCGTTAGAAGAAAAGGCTCATTTAAGGGCAAATGAAATTGGATTCATTTTTCAGAAACCTTTTTTGATAAATGATCTAACTTTAGAAGAGAATTTAAGACTGGCAAATAAATTATCTAAAAAAGAAGCCAGTAATGATATTATAGACAATATATTAGAAACAGTGGGATTAATAGATAAAAAGTTAAGTTATCCCAAGATGTTATCAACAGGAGAGGCGCAGAGAGGTTCACTGGCAAGAGCAATAATAAATCAGCCTGTGTTAATAATAGCTGATGAACCAACAGCAAGTCTTGACAGAGAAAATAAATTAATTGTTCTGGATTTACTAAAAAAATTCAACTCTGAAAAGAGTGTTAGTATAATATTAGCCTCACATGACAGTCTTGTATTAGAATATTGTAAAAGTTTTTTAAAACTTAAAGACGGGAAAATACATATTGACAATTGATTATAAGTATAATTTCTCTAAGGTTTAATAAAGGCTTACAATAAAGAAAAAGGGGAAATCTACGTTTGTAACAATTAAGTGTATAGAATGTAAATTTGTTCGTAGATAGTATCAAGAAATTAACAAATTTTGTTTATACTTTCATAGTGATAAAATATCTATAGTGATGAATAAATTTTCATTATTTTATTAAAATAACAAAAAAGAGAAGAGAGGGTTTTCTAGTGAGGAGAATAGGTTTAATTGCATCCATCGCATTTGTACTATTCATAGCCAGTAATCTAAGTCACCCGGTATTAGCAGAAGAACAGCAGAACAATTCAGTTGCAGAAAGCCATTTTAAAAAAGCTGTTATGTTCTCAGTAAGTGGGGCCCTTGAGAACGCAAAAAGTGAATATCTAAAAGCTCTTCAATTGGATCCTTATCTGGCAAAAGCATACAATAACCTTGGTTATATTTACAGACAAAAAGGTCAGGTTGATCTTGCTATAGAATATTACAACAAAGCATTAGAGTTGAATCCAAAAAGTGACACAGCACATACAAATCTTGCCAGTGTCTATGAAAGCAGAAATGACTATGATCGTGCTATTGAAGAATATCACAAAGCTTTAGAGCTTGATCCTGGTTCAATAACAGTAGAACTAGCTTTAGAAAAAGTGATGAAGAAAAAAGCTGAGGCAGAAGGTAAAACATTTGAGGCTGTGCAGGCTGAATTAGCTGTTTTGTATCCTGAAAAAGAAACAGAACCCAGTTATAATAAGTATATGGATTTATTAGAAGAGAATGAAGAAGCTGAAGAATCAACTTATGATTATAATGAACCAACTGATTCAATATATAAATATAGCGAAACAGAAGAAATAATTGAAACAGTTGAAACAACTGATACACCATCAAAAACAACAAAGACACAATTTGAGTCAAAAGAAGTGAACATTGAAAAATATATTGAGGAAGGTTTGCAAGAAAAATCAGAACCCGCAATAAAAAGTTCAGAGCCTGAACAATCTGAAAAACCTTTAAATAAAGTTCATGAGCTTTTGTCAAATCCTAATGTGGGTGCTTTGATGGTATTGTATAAGAAATAATTATTATAATATTTAAAACTTATTAAAAAGCTCTCTTATTTGAGAGCTTTTTAAGTTTAAATTTTAGGTTTTTCTTTAGGTTTTGGTTTAAGTTTTTTATCACGCTTAATAAATAGTTTTTCACCAGAAACCATAACTTTTGAATCGGGTTTCTTTTTGGGTTCATCTTCAGGTTCAGGAGCAACAGGTTCTTCAATAATGGGTTCGGGAGCTTTTTGAATAATAGGTTCTGGCTGTCTGATTTCAACTTTAGGCTCTTCTTTTTTGTAGTATTCACCAAGAGCTTCAACAATACCAGCAATAGCCATTCTTTGAAGGTCACGTCTTTGGTCAACAAGGGTACACATGCTTTTAACAGCTTTTAAGACGATAGGATTCCGGTCATACCATCTTCTTTTTTCAAATTCTTTGTACATTCCGAGAATCATATTTTTATTAGTATTAACCTTACGGTTAATTTCATTTTTAAAAACAGATTCAACTGTATCCACAATTCTGTGAGCAATGTTGTCTCTTTTATAAGGCGGCACTTCCTCAAGAGCATCCACAAAGCCTCTAACGAATGATTCATCATACCACCTTCTCGAATTAGAATTTTTGGGTGGTGGTAACGAATTAATTGGAAATTCATCAAAAGTCAAAATTTAAAACTCCTATTAATTATGTTTTCCATGGAAGCTTATTTAATAATAATATACTTTATTAAATATTTAAAGGATTTATGATCAAATTTTATCCTTTTGTTGCTTAAACCATTCCTTCTTGAAGTTGACCAAGAGCTTCATCAAGACTCCTTAAACAGTAACCAATTTCATAAGGGCAAAATCCTTTTTCAGTAATCAGAATTGATTCAGCCTGGACAATTAACTCTCTTGCCTGATGTAGTTTTTCAAGATAGTCCATTAAGGTCTCCGGAATTTAATATTAATTATTAATTATTACTAAAAAAAATTTATTTTCAATAAGTTTAAAGAGATCTATAATACATTTTATTGTTTTTTTAAACCTATTGAATCAATATCATAAGTATCTTATTTGTTGTAGTTATTAAGAGGTCTTAAAAAAGAATTAAATTTTAGGTAAGTAGAGTAGTAGAAATGATAAAAGTTTGCTAAAATAAAAAAGCTATGCCGAAGTGGCGAAATGGCAGACGCAGTTGACTCAAAATCAACCGGGGTCACACCCGTGTCGGTTCAAGTCCGACCTTCGGCAAACTGCCCATGGGGACGTTCTGGATTAGACAGTGCGATGAAGTGGGTAAGTGGCGAGTCGGAGTGCTGTTCTCCGTCATCAACAAGCAATTAAAAATAGATGCCGATAACGTAATCACATTAGACAGAAGTGCTTTCCAGCCTGCTTACGCAGTAGCTGCTTAGTACAAAGTTCTGTCCACTGGCTAACATTTTCTGATCGTGTTAGTTGGTCACCACAGGTCAGATGCACTTAACCGGTATGGTGGTAAGGTTAAGTAAAGATCACTACCAAGCCTGGCGAGGCTAAACGCTCAGCTATTTTACCAAGGGTATTGATTGTTTCCCGGTAAAATAGTAAAACAAATAACAATCTACACTCGTAGAAGCTTACTGGCTTCCGTTCTGGACGAGAGTTCGAATCTCTCCGTCTCCAAAAATAAGGCTCGAAGATATCTTTGAGCCTTATTTTTATGAAAAGAATCTATAGATTCTGATTTTAAGTTATCCCGGATTATTCACAAAGTTTCGGAAATAGATCTTTGTCGAGGGCCCAAAAGGGCCGCCCTGCGGGCCTTTTGGGCCCGATCCTCTAAAACCTGGTCCCTGTTAAATATTTACAGTGTGTTAAATGCAAAAATACCCTATAAAAATTTAAAGCCATATATCGTTTACTTCCGTGGATTGGTATATTACTTTAATTTGTTTATTATAGGATCTTTTAAAGTACTAACAAAATGCTTTGCATCTTCCAGGTCTTTGAGTGTATCTTCCATTTCTGGAAATTTTGTAACATCGTAGTCGAATTTTTCTCTGTTTATTATTAATCTGGAATAAATTATACTAAAAGTTTTATCAAAGGTTTTATTTTCATAAATAAATTTCTTGTTAAACCAGCCTCTAAGCTGATGATGCTTTCCTGTAGTATATTCTTCAAGATAGGCCAGAGCCAGGACTATATAAAAAACAGCATAATAAGCTCTATTTTGAGCTGTTAATAAATTATTAGTCTTAATATTATTTTCTGCACTAATTAAAGCTTCTTCAGATTTTTCAATAGCCAGTTTAATTAAACTTTCCTTATGCTGGTGCATAGAAAATACCCTTGTTGACTACTTCATTGTAAAAAATATGATTCATTTCAAGATCTTCACTGGTATATGGCATCAGAGATATAAATACACCATATTTATAATCCAGATCACAGACTAAACCATATATCTCCATTTCTTTATCTCTATTCACTTCATCGAATAAAGCAATTATATCTATATCACTATCTTCTTTTGTATTTCCATTAGCTCTTGAACCATAAAGGTAAGAACCTTTAAAATCTGTATATTTTTCATTTATTAGTCTGTTGAGTTCTTTCATTATTTCTGAAATATTCATAAATAAATAACCATCAAGTTTTTAGTTCAATACCATTATAAATTAATTTAATAGTAAATTGAATGATTTAAAATTTTTTATGCTACCTTTTCTATCAAAAAAGTTTAAAACTTGCCTATCAAACTCCACCAAAAACCGCAAAATGTAATAGTCAGACGGTTTTTAGTTGTTATTTTCAATTTCTTGAATAATTTTAGGTACTTTTTCAGTTACAAAATCTTTTACAAATTTAAAATAATCATTAGCTTCTTTACTATCAATATTATGTTGTTTATAATAAGCTTTTCCTTCATGGGCAATCTTATTTCTAATATCAAATAGTTTCTTAAGTTTATCCATCTCTATATTCTCTAAAACACTTTTGTTATTTTTTTTAATATCACCTATTATATACTTTAAACGATCAGAGGATTTAATAATTCTCTTACCTAATAAGAACTTATGTAGCTCATTTCCATAATTCTTTATTATAGAAGCAATTGAAATTTCAACTGCCATGGCAGAAAGTAACATTTGTTCTTTAATATTTTTTAAACCCTTTTGTAATTCAGCTTGAATTATTAATTCATCAACTGTTTCAATTTCATATTTTTGATTATTATTTGTTATATTTTGAAATTTACTAATAGATTGTTTAAAAATATCTGAAACATTGTATAATTCTTGTTTTATTTCTAAATAGTTGCTTTTATTTAAATCAATACAAAGTTCTTTATATGTTTCAGCATCATTTATAAACTGTTTTATTTTTATATCACAATCAGTATTTATAATATTATTGTTTCGAATCTCATATTTACCATTTTCTGATTCACTTATAATAAATTCAGGTAGTAACCACCTTGAATAAGAAAATTTGTGCCTGAGTATTTTAAGCCAATTGTGGATATCATCAAACACTGTTTTTGTTAATTCAAAAAGAAAGTCTGAATTTTTAGTAATTTCTACTTCAAACTCTACTTGAATTAGTTGTTTCCACTTTTTTGAAATAACAATTGTTGCGTTATTTTTATTATTTAGATCATTTGTAGTAATTGATTTATTCTTATCAAAAAACCTGGGGAATTCTAATCTCCAAGGACCTTCCGTTGTCTGATATATAAAAGATAAAATATCATTATAATCAATTAATGCAGGATTTAAGTAGGTAAAGCTAACATCTACATTATTAATTTTTCTTTTAAATGTGTGTAAAACTTTTTCTTCTTCACGACAATAATTAACAGGCAGCATTATTTCTAAATTATTAAAATTTATTTCATATATAATTTTATGTTTGTTAATATTAGTCATTCTAAACCTTTTATATACTCTCTCAATGTATTTACAAAGAGTTTAGCCTTATTATAATTATCAATAACTGTCTCTTTATCAGGAAATTCTGCAATATTGTAATCAAACCTCGTTCTATTTCTAAGTAATTGAGAATATATTTTACTTAAAACGGGATCAAATGCTTTATCTTCATAAATATACTTTTTATTAAACCATCCCATAAGACTCTTGTGACTACTTGTTACATAGTTATCAATATATGCAAGTGCAGTGACAGCATAAAATACAGAATAATATACCCTGTTATTAGCTGTTATTAAATCTTTATCCAAATTGTCATAAGCTGTTTTTAGTGCTTGGTCGGCTTTTTCTATGGAATATTTTATTAATTCACTTTTATCAAGGGGCATAAAATATTCCTTTATTGACTACTTCATTATAGTAAATAGGGTTTTTTTCAAGTTTTTCAAGTGTATATACTTGTAGATCTATAAAAATGTCATACTTGTACATTAAATCACATACAATGCCTGACAATTCAAAATCTTTTTCTTTATTAATATTGTCAAAGAGGGCAACAACGTCTAAATCACTATCTTCTTTAGCATTACCCTTAGCTCTTGAACCATATAGGTAAGAGCCTTTAAAGTCGCCATAACTTTCATTTATCAATTTATTAAGCTCTTTTATTATTTCTGAGATATTCATAAATAATATCCACAAAATTTCTACCATCTCATTATAAATTAATTTAATAGTAAATTGAATGATTTAAAATTTTTTATGCTACATTTTTCATCAAAAAAGTTCTAAACTCGTATACTAAACTACATTAAAAGCCACCAGGTTTAATAGCCAGGGGGGGTAGATGGTTATTATTGTTGTTGAACCCTATAAAGCAGATTTTCCAGTTTAGTTTATCTAAGTTACTTGAATCTTTTTGTATTTTTATAAAGTTGCATTGAACCTATAATCAATGACTGATTTTTCAGGAGAGTTTTTCAACAAAAGAAAACTTTAATTTCCTGATATAAATATTGTATATAAAATCCTTTTTAAGATAAAATCTCAAAATAATAGGGAATTAGGAGTTTCAATAGCTATGATTACTAAAAGAAAACCTTTAAGCATTTTATTTATAATTTTTACTTTATTAATACTAAATAACGAAATAACATTATCTCAAACAAATATAACAGGTGTTCCGGGCTATACAACAGTTACAAATCAGCCCGGTTCAAGTATATATAACATTAATTCTCAAAAAATAATTAATAATGGTGATGCAGTTTTAAACCGTTATACAAACTTTTATCTTGATAAAAATAATACAGCTAATATATACCTCGGTACTCCCGGTGGTCTTGCCAGTACTGCTATAAATGTTGTTAATAATCTATTTGGGAATCCAACAACGATTAACGGTATTCTCAAGCTTGTATCAGGTCTTAACTCAAATGATCCCACAGGAGGTAACCTTATTTTTGTGGATCCTAACGGCATCATGGTAGGTAAAGACGGTATTGTAAATGCCGGATCTATCCATTTATCAACTTCATGTCAGACTTATGCCCAACTTAGCGGAACTCCGTCAGAAATTAACCTCAACGATCCCACACAGGATCACCTGCTTACAAATCAAAATATAATTATTAATGGCACTTACAGATTCAACAGTATTTCCGGAGCAGTTCGCATAGATGGCAGGCTTGATACACTATTAGCCAATACACCGACCGGTATGGATCCGGGTGTTAATATATTTGCAACCGATATAAATATTAGTAATACCGGTAAAATATATACCGACCATAGCTCTTATGTTAATCTGGTAACAGGAAGAGATGTTAGCTGGACAGGTTTAACAAACATAGTAAATCCTCAGACTAATCTTGGAGCCGGAGGACAACTGCGTATTGATGGCACAATCACCAGCCCGCAGGGTAATATTCTTGGTATGGTTAATACGACAGATATTGCCAATAACATTATAAATTTTAATGGTGCAATTAATGCTACTTCACTTCAGCCCAATGGTACAGGTGGAGCAGTATTACTTGATGTACCAAACTATACTTCAGGCCCGGCAGCAAGCGGTATTGCCATAGATAATGGACTACTTGCGTCTAATGGAAATGCGACACTTCAGACACCAAATAATATCAATATAAATAATAGCAATTCCTTACTCAGTTCCAAGGACTGTTTATCCTTACAGGGCAATGGAATGTACCTTGCTGGCAATTATTATTCAGACTATGGCAATATAACCGTTGACAATATTGGCACAAAACCTTTATTGATTGATGCAAATTTGTATTCTTCTTCTGGAAATATCTATATTTTTAGTCATGGCTATGCTTTTTTAGGGTATTCTCAATCTTTAGCAGTACCACCAGCAAACAATAATATATTTCAAGCTAATGGAAGTGTTTTAATTAACACTAATCCGCTAACTTCATATGCTAATATACAAGCCCAAAACGGAGATGTAGATATAACCAGTGGTTGTCTGGCTGAGTTTTATGGTCCCGGCAATACTTTTGCCAGAGAATATCTTGCTGTTACTGGCAATAATATTATAGTTGATCAGCCTTTTAGTGCAATAAGTGATAATCTATATCTGCAGTCTAATACCGGGAATGTGATTTTAGGTCAGCATGGCTCACTATCTTCTCATTCTGGAACGGTTTATATTAACAGAGGTAATACAACAGGCCCTCTGAATGCTGAACTATATGGTCCAATTATTGCAGAAAATACCACCACAGGGCTAATTTTTGGCAATGGCGGGCATGGAAACGATAACCGTGATGACATAATTATTGATGGTACAACCATGGGGCCATATAACGGAATATATAATACTACAACTACTTTATATCCCAATCAGCATCTGGCGCCAAATTTGTTTGTGGACAGTTTTCAGGTAATGATTAGCAATATTCCTCCAAGCCCACCACAGCCGCCAAAACCACCTACACCACCACCACCACCCAAAAACCCTAACAGGCCCAATGACAATAAACAGTTAAATCAGAATAATCAGGTTAATCAGGATAATTTGAATGATCAGGTGCAATCATATACACAGACAGCCTTAAATAATGCAGGAGGAGGACCTGATGGTGGTAAAGCTGGTGGTGGAAATAATTCAAAACCTTTTCTTCCTTTTACACGGCTAGAACAGACAGAATTATATGAATATAATGTTGTTGATATTATCACTGATAAAATACTTCAAAAATGGACTATATTTCCAGAACAAGATTTTGAATATAAAATTGAAAATTTAACATATGACTCTAATGGTAATGTAATTCAAAATATAGTTATTAATTATGATGTATATGATAATCCAAAAGGAAAAGAGTATTTTTATCCTCCTGTTGAAAACGGAGGTGACGATTTATATAAACAATACACAAAACTAATACAGGAAAGGGGACTTGACTGGGTATCGTTTTTCTATAAGGAGGGAGCTTTCGGAACTACCGGAGGTCAGGGAAAATCTCCTGGCGGTGATCAAATGGCCGGAGGTGCGGCTGGTAATGTGTCCAATAGTCAATATGATTATCAATGGTACAAAAATTTTGCTGAAGCCAATAAACTTGATTGGGCCAGCTTATTTTATGGCGGAAGAATTCTGGACATACCAAAACCCATATCTGTAGAAGAAGCAAGTACTGCCGAAAAACAGGCTTTTCATGATATGAATAAAACTGCATCAGAGTTAAGAATTGTTGATTCTGAATTAGAATTAGCAGACAAAATCTTAACAAAAGCTAAAGCAAGCTATGATAAAGAAGTTATTGCTGTTAAAAAGGCTGAGGACTCATATAAAAAGATTCGTGAAGCTAATAAAAAAGCAAAAGATGAATATGTACAAAAAGTTAGAAAGGAATGGAAAGAAAAAGAAAAAGAATATAAAGATGCGGAAGAAGCTTATAAAGCAGGTAAATTATCTAAAAAAGCATGGGAAATAGCACAGAAGGATCACAAAGAAGCTGAAATGGACTATATATCTACTGTAATGATAGTTGATTTTGGAGAATCTGGAAACGTGGAGGGAGAAAGTTTAACTAGAGCAAAACAAAAACTGTCAAATACTGAAAGTGAATTAGATAAAGCAACTAAAGATTATAATGAAACTTTAGAAAAGCATAACAAAGCAACTACAGACAATAAACAAGCTATGGAAAAATATTATGATGCTCAAGCCAAACATCAGCAAGCTGTAAAAGCAAGAGACTCAATGTCTTCTGGCCAAAAAGTCACCGTAGGGTCGGATGGTAAAGTTACAGTTGATGGTAAAGCAGCAGACGTGCAGGGTGATAAAACAGGACAGGGCCTTAAACCACAAAATAAAGACCCTGTACAATCATTAAATCCAAGATCTAAACTGGATGCACTGGGCAAAAAACCCAAATTTCCTAGCACTACAGAACAGGGAGAAGGAACTGTAATACTTGAGCAGGGTGAGGATAAAACAACTACAACTCAATCTTCGGGCACATATACTGATAGTAAATAGATGCAGACATAAATAAAATCTTTTAAGGACTTTCATTTAAGAATGATTTTCCCCCAACTACATATGAAAAAATGGGGTAACGAAAAGTTGTGTATTGGTCGCAAATTGTTATTAGAATAAAAAAGCCGGGTGACTTATTTTAAATATTGCTGATAATGATGTTTATAACCAGATATAATAAGGGATAAGGAATATCATTCGAGTATTAATCTACAATTTTGCCGTCAATAATTTCGATGACTCTTTTAGCGCGTTTTGCCAGGTTAAGATCATGGGTAACCATAACAATTGTGGTTTGTTGCTCATTGTTTAGTTCATATAAAAGTTGAAAAAATTCACCTGTTGAATGCTGATCAAGGTTGCCGGTAGGTTCATCAGCAAAAATACCCTATAAAAATTTAAAGCCATATATCGTTTACTTCCGTGGATTGGTATAATTCAGGAAATAAGTGGTGATTCTGAAAAATAAAGCCAATGGTTTTATTTCGAAAATTAGCGAATGCTTCTTCATTAACCCGGTTAATTCGTGAATTTGTTACAAACTCTCAAGGCTCAAGTAATGACTTAAGTTAAAGATTTATGCATTTAACACACTGTAAATATTTAACAGGGACCAGGTTTTAGAGGATCGGGCTCAAAATACCCGCAGGCCAGGCCTTTTGAGCCCTCGGCAAAGATCTATTTCCGAAACTTTGTGAATAATCCGGGTTAAAAGTGGTAATATCTGTGCCAATAAAAGTAACAAACTAAAGTTGCTTGCATTAAATTTAATGCAGAAGACAATATTTAATCTAAAATTGTTCTATGGTATAAAAGTAAAAAGGTATAAAGATGGAGCAAAAATGAATTCTCTACCTGTAACTTTTAAAATATTAGTTATTGAAGACAATGAAAACCTGTGTGAATATTTAACTACTACTCTAGAAGCAAGAAAACACACTGTAAAATGTATTAAAAACGGTACAGAAGCATTAAGATTTCTTGAAAAAATTGATAGAGACAGCTTTGATATTATTCTTCTCGATCTGGAATTACCTGGTGCTAATGGCTGGGTTATATTAGCTAAAATTCGATCAACTTCTGCAATTTCTAATTATCCAGTGATTATCTTTACCGGTATGGATGATGATGCAACAGAAGTTCAGGCACTTTATGACGGTGCTGATGATTTTGTTCCTAAACCCTGTAGCATTAATGTTCTTCTGGCAAGAATCAATTCTGTTATGAGAAATAAACCACGGAAACCAATTATTGGTTCTACCATTACCTGTGATATTAAAGACTTGAATTCTTTGACCTCTCGAGAAAGAGAGATTTTGCTCTTTATTGCACAGGGTTTAACAAATAAAGAGATTGCTAAAGAGACTTTTATTACTGAACAAACCGTTATGATTCATGTTAAAAATATTCTAAAAAAACTAAAAGTAGATAATAGAATGCAGGCAACGCTTTTAGCTATTAAATTAGGTCTGGTTCAAATTTAATAAAAGCAATGCTATTATGTAGCAATATTAATGACAACTTCTGGCTTCAGCCGTATTTTTACCGGCAGTACATATTATTGAACCTGTGATATCTTCATTTAGAGAATATTGAGGATGTAATAATTCGTTAAAATCAGTTGTTTTAGAGTAAGATTCTGTTTCACTAGTAAATTCACCTGTTATTGGGTCAATAACAGGAACCTGGAATAAGTCATTACTTGTAGAGGTACTATAATAAAATTGGTGTGTACTGGAATGTGTTAAATCATTAATATTTAAATAAAGCTCCTGCGTAAGGTTTCTAAGTCCTTCAGGGTATTTATTTGTTTTATTCTGTATGGAATCAAAAATATCTACAATAGCATATGCAATATTGTTATTTGCATTATAAGGTAATTTAGGAGCAATATCAGATAAATTGGAATTGTTCTTTATATCAAATCTGGCAGAATCAATAAGACAATTATTACGGAAAAACCAATCAAATGGTGAGTTTTGAGTATATAGTAAATCTGAGATTGTTTTAGAAAGCTCATCAGGAACTTTATAATTGGTTGAAGGTTGTTTAAAAAAAGTCTCAAAATCATCTCTCGAGCTAGCACCAGACTTAATTGCATCTTCTGCAAACCTGACCATATCTGCTTGAATATGAACAAGGTTAGCAAATTTTTTAAAATCTTCATAACCTTCTGTATCACCGATTTCTTTATACTGTTCGGCAATTTGCATAAGCATACTAGCTAATTCGTCTAAGCCCCCTGAGGTACCACCTGTTTGAACAAACTCATTAAAGTTTTGAGGTATGCCGTTTAAGACAAATGAACCATAATCAATTGAACACTTACCACCCGAGCACTTTGATACGGGTTTATCTGGTGTGCCATTTAAATCATTTGGCTTAATTGTTAAAACAGTGCCAGAGTTATTGGCGGTTGAATTGGTGCTTACGTTTTTAGGTGTTAAGCCTGAAGAAAAATTTGAAAAGTTTTTAATAAGTAATTGTCCACAAATGTAGAAAACTGGTATCAGGGCAAGTGCTATTAAAACAATTACATTGGTATATTGAGATAATGAGTTGCCATTGCCGTTT
>JBFMGH010000361.1:0-6262 GCA_040752795.1 Cyanobacteriota bacterium | reverse complement strand
GTAGCAAGCAAAAACACACCCCCCTCTTCTTTTGAGAGCTATCATCTGAATTTACAGTATGTAAATCCAGTATTTTTAAAATATGTCATTAGAAGAAGGTTTTACCTAAATGAAACAAATTCATGAATTAATCAGGTTAAATAAAACTGGAGCATATTTCTGGTTGATTGTTATGTTTTGCTGAAGTCTTTATAACACTGCTAATTGAGGCCCTTCGTTTTACTTAGAATGACAAATATTACTTTATTAAGTGCAATTTGATATAACGCAATTTAAATTGCTTTATGAAGCACAACTATAGAATAATTTTATTTATGCTGATATATTTGTTATGTTGATCATTGAAAGTAAAAAAGATTTAAACAAAATGAGTTTTTTTGCTGAGTTTGATTAAACGATTATCACTATTACAAATAAATATAAAAGATATGGAAGAACAAATTAAGGTATTATGACCTGTGTAGTTATAAAAAATGTTTGAATTTAATTTTGAGCTAGATGATTTTCAAAAAGAAGCTATTGAACACATAAAATCTAAAAAAAGTGTTGTAGTTTGCGCTCCTACAGGTTCAGGTAAAACAGTTATTGCAGAATATGCAATTAATATAGCTATTGAAAATAATAAAAGAGTCTTTTATACGACACCTCTTAAGGCCTTAAGTAACCAAAAATTTAGAGATTTTCAGAAAATTCTGGGTGAAGAAAATGTGGGGTTATTAACAGGTGATATTTCTATTAATAGAGATGCATCTGTTGTAGTTATGACAACAGAAGTTTTTAGAAATATGCTTTATGGCACTAATCTGGGAAGAGTTGAAGATACACTTAAAAATATATCTTTCGTTGTGCTTGATGAATGTCACTATATGAATGATGAAGAAAGAGGAACGGTCTGGGAAGAAAGTATAATTTATTGCCCTAAAGATATTCAAATTTTGGCTCTTTCTGCTACAATTGCAAATCATGATGAATTAACAGGCTGGATTAACTCAGTACATAATAATACAGAACTTGTCTACAGTGACTTTAGACCTGTACCATTAAGACATTTTTACTATTCTGAAAGACAATTATTCCCTTTAATTTCTCCCGGTGGTAAATTAAACCAGCGTATAAGAAGAATTAAATTAAATAAAGGAACCCGTGCTAAAGCCAGAAAGCAATCACCGGCACCTATGCTCAGTCTATTACATATAAAAGATATGCTGCCAGCTATTTATTTTTGTTTTAGTAGAAAGAAATGTGATACTTATCTTGCTGAATGTTCTAAAATAACACTTTTAAACGAATTTGAAGAAAGACGATTGGCTCAAATAATAAATGAATATATTGATGAATATCCTATGCTTGCAAACCACAAGCATTTAGAATATATATATTCTGGTGTTGCCAGTCACCATGCTGGTTTATTGCCTAACTGGAAAGTGCTAATAGAAAAACTTTTCCAACAGGGATTGATTAAGGTTGTTTTTGCGACAGAAACACTTGCTGCTGGTATTAATATGCCAGCAAGAACTACTATTATAAGTGAAATAAGCAAAAGAACTGATGAAGGGCATAGAAATTTTACGGCAAGTGAGTTTTTGCAAATGTCTGGTCGAGCAGGAAGAAGAGGTATGGATAAGGTTGGTTATGTTGTAACTCTTTCCAGCCCTTTTCACGAGCCTAAGGAAATAGCAGATTTAGCCCTTTCAACTTCAGACCCTCTTGCCAGTCAATTTACTCCCACGTATTCAATGGTGTTAAATCTTCTTCAGCGGTTTACGTTACAACAGGCAAAAGAGTTGATTTTAAGTAGTTTTGGTTATTATACTTCCAGCCAGAGATTGTCACCATTGTATAGTGCTAGATCTGATATATCGGGCAAAATGAAGTCAGTTAGTATTGGTAAATGCCCTTATAATCTTACTGACGATGATTTAATTCGCTATCAAAAAAATAAAGAAATATATGTAGAAATAAAAAGACTATATAATATTCTTAGAAAACAGGCTAAAAAAGCATCAAGAAGTGCTGCCGATGAAGTTGAGGATTATAGATTAAGGGCTTATCAGGCTTTATCTGAAATTGAAAGGGTTCAGTGCCATAAATGCGACCTTTATAGAAAGCATATTAAAAGCTTAACCGTTCTAAGAAGATTTAATAAGCGATTAGAACAGCTGGATAAAGTTATAGAAATTGAAAAAGATCTTTATTGGAATCAGTTTGTAAACCTCGTTAAAGTTCTTACCGAATATGAATATCTTAAAAATAATAAACCGACAGAATTAGGAATTGTTGCCTCTAATTTTAAAGCAGAAAATGAACTTTATTTGTTAGAAGTAATTAATAGTGGCTTGATGGACAGCTTAAATTATGCAGAAGTAGCCGCAGTTTTCTGTGCGTTAATATCAGAAGAACCAAGAACAGATACTCATATAAAAATTTATCCATCCAGAAAAGCAAGAGAAGCTTTAAAAGAAATTTATTATGTAATGAGAAAAGTTAATAAAGTTCAAAGATCTCATAAGGTTTATATTAATACCCTTTTAAATGAGCATCTTTCTGGCGTTGTACAAGATTGGGCTATGGGTTCTGAATGGGAGCAGATTGTCAGTCAGACAGCTATGGACGAAGGAGATATTGTTAGAACCATGAAAAGAACTGTAGATATTCTCAGGCAGGTTACACATGCACCATATTTAAATAGAGAATTGGTTTCAAAATGTTCTGAAGCCCTAAATGCTATTAATCGTGAGCCTGTGTTGGAAATATTTTAAAATTATTGATTGTTTTATTAGAAATAATACATATGTAAACCTTTAAGATCTGCTTCTAATATTGATTTTAAACAAAAACTTAGTATTACTTAACTAATTGTTTAATTAACAAATAATTGAGTAAAATTAAATATGTTGCTGTAGTATGCAAGGGTAAAAAAAATTGACATTTCAGGATAATACCGACTTAATGTTAGAAAATTATTCTTGTTGTCCCCGTGTAGAACCAATTGATTATGATATTTGTGAAGAGACCGAAACAAGGCTTAATTTAATTGTTTCTCATATGTACCAACAATATCAAGAGTATCTACAGGCTACTATCAATACATCTAAAACTTTTGACCGACTACTGGATGAGATGAAAAATGTTGCAGGTTATTTTAAATCTTCATTTATGTTAAAAAACATTGCTGCAACACAGGTTTTTTATGAGATAGATGCTGATAGATCCGTGGGGATATTAAATGTTTTATGGCATAGCGTAAGTTTTACTACCAGAGGAAATACTAAACCTCAGGCCCTTCAAAGAAAGGATGAACCACCGTTATTTTGTGGTCGTATTATTGCTTTAAATGGAGATTTTCAGGATGTAGCCCTGGAGCTTCAGGATCAGGAATATCCAGATATATTACGGTGTGAGCTGGCTTCTCTTTATATTCCTCATGATCCTGAACTTGAAGCTATTGTTAAAATCAAGCATTTACCTGAAAAAGAATTTTATTATGATCAAAGAATTGCACCAAGACAGTTTTTATTGAAAACCATTGAGTCTATATGTGGTGGTGGTATTTATCATGAAGAAGATCCAGATATAGAAGAATATGAATAAAAAATTATGTGTTTTTTGTAAAAAGATAGTAATTTTTCTATATTAATTTTACTGATTATGAAATATAATCAATTTTGTAATGAAATGCTACCCCCTTGAAAGTTATTAGCAAATCTTTATTGTGTTAGATAATAATATGAAGGTAAAGATTAATGGGTGAAATATTAGAACTATTTTTTGGCAATAAAAGAGAAGATTCTCATATAGGTTTAAGCGCAATTAAAGCCTATGAGACATGTGATAATCTTGATAAAATCTCTCAGGCAAACATGAACGAAGAAGATGATAACCCGGGGTGGTTAAATATTGCCAGAAATTCATTTTAATATTTAAATTTAATTTACTTAAAAACATTGAAACTTAGCAAATTTAAAGTATTCAAAGCTCTCGTTAGCCGGGAGCTTTTTAAATTTACATTAAAAATTGATACCAGTGTTAAAAAACCACTGTTTACCTTTGATATATTAATTTCAATATTGTATATGATTATAATTAAAGAAATTATAGTATTTACCGAAAAATATAATAGAGTTAAAAACTTGAGGTCGTTGTTAGCATGGTTAGAAAAATTAAAGGTGCTTCATTAGCGCAGTATGCGATTCTTATAGGTATACTGGTTACGATACTTGTTCCAACATATTTTATATTTGGTGAAACAATTGTATCTCAACTGGAAAAGTATACATCAGTTTTTGCTGGTATAAACGATAATATTGCATCTAATTCAGTTACGACATCAACAACATCAACAACTACAACGACAACAACTACAACAACAACGACTACAATAACAACCTCTCCATTAATAGCTGATCCTGTCTTCCCGCCCCCTGCTACACCAGGATCTTTAGGAGGAACACCATCTAACCCGGTAAGAGTATGTACTGGTGGCATGTGTAGTATTGATTATGGTTCATATGTTTTTAACGGTATACCTGATGACTTCTCACAGTTTGTTGAAACTTCAGGAACTACAGCAGGAACAGAAGTTGTGTTGAATACACTTGATTCTTTAATTGAGGCTGTTGAAGACGGAAGTATATCTATGACAACTCAAGAGCTATCATATATAAAAGATCTTGCTAATAAAGGGCACCTGCTGGCAGCAGGAGAAAGAGATTTAGAAGATTTTGTTGAATTTGGTAATCTTGGTTCTATGACTTCAAGTGCTATTACTACTACTGGGGTAAGGACAGAACTTTCTCTAATGGCTGAAACCCTTGCTCTGGCTGAAGGGGAGAACTTTACCAATGCATTAAATTTTATTAAAGGTCTTGATGCTACCCAGATGAACCCTACTCTTAAAGATATGGTTAGTACTCTCGGTAATCAGATAGAGACTCTTTTCTATGACTTTGATAGCAGGGCCAGTGCTCCTGCTATGGGCACAGCGCCTGATCCATCAGAATATGAAGCTATACGTTATAACTTTTTTGCTTCACACGAAGTTAGTGGCCTAACTAATGTAGACTCAGCAATAATCTGTGGCCTTGGCAATGGTGTAAGCACTGGTACTTCATGTGGTTAAATATTTTTTGTTAGCTTTTGTGCAATATAATTACTTAAATCTTCATACATTTTTGGAATCAAGTCGTAGCTAAGTGTCTTATTGGCTTTATTTAAAGATCTTTTTAATGCAATGCTGCCCTGTTTATATGCCTGGGTTTCACAATCTAACCTGAATTTAAAATATTCAAGTGCTAATTGTTTATCTTTAATGTCGTAGTTTTTTAAAACCACGTCAAGAATGCTATCATATTGCTCTACTCGTTGTTTTGTTGAGAAATTAATTGCATTTAATAATTCTCTGGCTTTATTTTTGGCCATTAACAACATTTTTGATATGATTTCATTGTTTTTATCAATTGTTTTATACAAATTTATATCTAATATTTGGGTTTCAAATTCTGTATAAGCTTTAAAATATTTATCAGAAGGTGTTTCATTATCATAAATTCTTTTCATAAGTTCTTGAGCTCTGCTTGTTGAAAACTGAAGGGCATGAGTAAACTCATGTGTTATAGATTTAACTATTTTGTTAGTTGGTTTAGAGAAATTAATAAACAAATACCCGGTTTTTAAGTTACCGTTATTATCATAGTCAGGGTAATAAAGTGCTTCAGTGTTGGGGTCAATATTAGGGAGTTCATTAATATTTTTGATTTTTATAGCTAATTCAGGCGCATAAGTTAACATTAAAAGTTCAATATCTGACTTGCTTATTGTTCCAGATGAGCAGGCAATTAACAATTGGGCTGAAAAGTTGTTTGAAATTGTATCTATTTTTTCGAATGAAAGTTTTTTAGAATCTGAACTGCTTCCTGGTGTTGAAAAATCTAAAACAATCCCCTGTGACAATAAATCTTTTAAATCAACATCATTACTATTGGAAGAAAAACAAACTCGATCTTTTATAAGGCTTGAGGGATTAATTTTATGAGAAAAACAATTTTTTGCATTTAATTTTGATGACTTAAATGCAATAGAGTTATTATTTGGAAGGTTTAATAAGTTCAGCATAATAGAATTTGACTCTTGTTATTAATTATTTAAAATCACGTAAAAATATTTATTGTCATGATTTTTGTAGAATTTGTTGGTGAATAAATGTAAGACTTATGTAGAAGCATATTAATATTCAATAGAAATAAGGGAACGGAGAAAACCTAAT
>JBFMGH010000360.1:0-6874 GCA_040752795.1 Cyanobacteriota bacterium | reverse complement strand
CGTGCTTAATAATGCTAGTTTATAGTAATTAATATTTAACATGTTCTTATACTAGCATTATGTTCATTAGAACAAAAGGGGTATAAGAACTTTTTTTAAGTTTTTATATTAAAATGCGTAACTCCTGAATTAAATAGAATAAATATATTTTTGTTTATATTAATTCCTGAAAACAGAGTCATAATAGCTAATTTCCCATTGTCGAATTTTGTTATCTTGCTTAACAATTATTATTTTAATAATTGTTATCACATTACGTCATATTTAATGTAAGTTTAGACACTTTTCAAAGTTAGAACAATTCTATTTTTAATCTTTATAGAAACCTACAAACATATGCATTGTATCAATAACACCTACCTTGTGGGGTTTTCCCATCATTACTGGGGAAAAAGCATATCTAAGAACTTACTGAAATCTATAATTATACTATTCCACATAAATAATGAATCTATCCTGAGAGAATGCAATAGGGTGTTTTAGCCCGCTGCGCAGACAAAAATATCCGGTATCTAAAATCTATAAATTATTTTTAAGGATCAGTATAACTTTAAAAAGCAGTATACTAATTATTCAGAGGTTATTTATATTTTATTGATTTAAAACTTTTTAATATTAAAATTTAAATACTGTACTTTGAAAAAGTAACCGGGAACTAAACAGGTCATACCTGAAAGCCCAATAATCAAGCACCCTTAAGGGGATGTAGCTTAATGGTAAAGCGCTCACTTGATGTGAGTCATAGGGGTTCGATTCCCTTCTTCTGCGTGATGTGTTTGATAGCGGAGCAGATTCTGTATATCTGCCTGGCACTCAAAGGCCTATGGGAATCGGTATTGAGTGTACCTTTTAACATTGAACGCTACCCCTCGTAGCTCAATGGTAGAGCACAAGGCTGTAAACCTTGCGGTTGTAGGTTCGATTCCTACCTTTTCCCGGAGACGGTTATCAACCCTCGCTTAAATCAGGGTGCTGCAATTCCGGTAGCAGATAAAATAACTCGCCAACCAGCTTGTTGTTTTTGAAGTTACTGGTACATATGCGAGGCCCTGCAGAACCATGGATACCGGCTAAGCTGATTTCTCTGGCCTGACAACCTTTAATCCTGTACACAATGCTGTTTACCAGCTGCGTCAACAAGAGGCAGGGCTGTTAAAAAAGAGAAACAAGCTTTACCTCAAAAGGTTCTCCGCCTCACATATGCACGTAGTACCCTGACAAGGTGGGGGATATAAAGGAGTATTAAGATGGGAAGCCTATTTAACTGGATTATTTTCTTTTTAGTATTTGCTATTGTTCTTTATGTCTTAGTTAATTTAATGAATGACAAATTCAATAAAAATATTAAACAGGGCAATATTTTTTATTTTAGAAAATTTTTAGTGAAAAAACATGAAAAAGCTCTATTATTAAAAGAAGGTGACTTTCAAAATCTACTTGTATCAGGTATATACTGGTATTTTGACCCATTAAAGAAATTAGAACTTTTAGTATATGACCTCTCACAACCTTTATTTGAAGGTAAATATCTCGATTTATTAATTAAAAACAACCCTGATTTAGTTGAAAAACATTTAACTGTCGTAAATCTAAAAGATAACGAAACAGGGCTACTATATCAGGATCAAAAACTAAAACAGGTCCTGCCTCCTGGCACAAAAAAAGCTTTCTGGAATGGAATTATTGACACTACCTTTGAAATTATAGACATTGAAAAAGATTATGAACTTCCTGAATCTAAACTTGATAATATTATTCACCTGCCAGGTACTTTTGAAAAAATTGCTCTATACGAAATAAAAGATTACCAGGTAGGTTTACTGTACGTAAATTCTAAATTTATCAAATCGCTTAACTCTGGTCTATACGCATACTGGAAATTTAACAAATTTATTGACCTTAAATTTATTGATTTAAGAATTCAACCTCTTGAAGTGAATGGCCAGGAAATAATGACTAAAGATAAAGTTTCTTTGCGAATTAACTTATCTTCAAGTTATAAAATTATTGACCCTATAAAAGTCATTAATGATGTTGTTGACTACAAAGATTACATATATATAGAACTCCAACACTCTCTCAGAGAAGCAGCAGGTATTAAAACACTGGATGAATTACTTGCTAATAAAGATGAAATTAATACAAATGTATTTAATTCAACAGTTGAAAAGCTGCGAAAAATTGGCATTGAACTTCTTAATGTCGGTGTTAAAGATATTATCCTCCCGGGAGATATGAGAAATATAATGAATCAGGTTGTTGAAGCAGAAAAACTGGCTCAGGCCAATTTAATCAAACGACGTGAAGAAACTGCTGCCACCAGATCTCAGCTAAACACCGCTAAAATGATGGAAGATAACCCGGTTGTTTTAAGGCTCAAAGAACTTGAAACTCTTGAGAGAATAACTGAAAAAATTGATAAAATAACTGTCCTGGGTGGGCTTGATAGCATTTTAAATGAACTGGTAAAACTAAAACAATAGAATATATATGTATTGTGGAACATTATTCTTTGTTTAAACTCCTATAAAATTACAGGTTCAATTTGTTATAGTAAACGCATGAAATTATGAGACATAACTGGAAATCATGAGGGTGTTATGCGTTCATTATATTTATCAATATTAAATCAATGAGGTGTTTTTATGCTCAAACATTCTAAACTTTTAGCATTCTTATTAGCTGCTATATTAATATTTACAGGTGTATCAATGGTCAGTGCAAAACCTAAAAATTGTTGTAAAAAGAATTTTAATTGTATTGAAACTAAAAAACCATTTAAAGTTGACAACTATGAAGAGGCTGTCTCTTATTATATGAATTTTAAATATGAATCTGATGATATATTTAAAAAGGTTTCTGAGCTAAAAGAGCTTTTTGACAAAATGAACATAATTGAAATTGACTCTTTTTCTTCTAATGAAAAAAATGGCTATATAAGAGGTAAGGTAATAAAAGCTACTACTAAAGAGATTTACTCTATTTTATCTCAACAACCTCAATTAGTAAGTTATAATATTAGCCAGAGCCGATGTGGAAACAATTATAATTTTTATTTAGAGCAATATCACACATACAAAGCATTAATAGATAACTTTGATCAAATTGAAAAAATTATCACATGCAATTATGAATATGATATTTCTCCTGACAAAATTAAAAACCTTTTATTAACTCAACTCAATAACAATGAAGCAAATATGAATTCTTGTGATAACAAAATAAATTCAATTAATATAGAAATAACTGTTACACCACCACCTGATAAAGAGAAGCAATGAAAAACCTTGAATTAAAAGTAAAATATGCCAGTGATATTGCCCTCAAACTTGCAAATAAGCTTGAACTATCTGAAAGCTTTGATTTAATTCAGGTTGATACATACTATAAAGTTAATCAAGGCAGGTTAAAACTGCGTTCAATTAATAATAAAGATCATGAATTAATCTGGTATCAGCGAGCTGATAGAATTGACGCTAAAGAAAGTACCTATGAAATATTTAGAACTAAAGATCCCGAGCAAATGAAATTAATTCTAAAACATTCTCTGGGCATAAAAGTGATAGTTGAAAAACACAGACAGGCCTTTATTTATAAAGACTGCAGAATTCATATTGATAAAGTTTCACAATTGGGAGAGTTTCTAGAGTTTGAAGTAGTAATGATCCCTGATAGGACAGAGCAGGAAGCTAATGAATTAATGGATTTTCTTATTAGGCATTTCAATATCAAAACTGATCAGCTCATAAATGTTTCATATAGTGATCTGCTATTAAATATGTTATATAATAATTAACATCTAGATTAGAACAAATTACCTAATTTATTAAGAATAAAACTCAGGTCTCCCATATATTTATCAATTTTAAAGATACCATTTGTATTATTCTTTTCTACTTCCCAGGTAAATTTGTCTTTGCATTCAACTTTAAGTGAATCACCTGTAATAACAACATTGATTTTATCGCCCAATTTTGGCATAGATTCATCTTTTATTAGAACTTCATCAGCCACAGTACATAAATATTCTAAGGCCTGCTTCTCATTAAGCTTACCATCAAGAGTTCTTACACCATCTTTTCTTGAAACTTCACTAAAATCTTTTTGACTAGAAGCTCCTAAAGCTGCTGCCAATGAAAAAACTAATAAACGATCATTATCATCACTAGTTTGTATTGTTTTTTGTGAAGTTTTAAGTGTTCCTGCAAAGTTAATAGAATTTAAATTCATAAAATTATACCTATAAGTCTCTCTCCCTCAAATTACTCTAATAATATATTAAACATAGCTAAATATAATCATTGATTTAAACAATTGTTACAATTGTATTTTTTTTCATTAAATTTTATTTTTGTTGATCAGGAAAATAACTTTTAAGTTCAGGATGAGAAAGAATATTTTTAAAAGCCGGTTCAATTCTGGCTCTTTTAGCGGCTTTTAGATCCTGGTCTATGGCCAGTTTTAATGATTTAGCAGCCTGATCAGGTTGAAATAATCTGGCATAAGAGATCGCCAGGTTATATAAAGCAGGTGGAAATTCAGGAGCTAACGACACTATTTCTTTATATTTATTCAAAGCTTCCTGATATTTTTGTTGATTAAGATCATTCATAGCCAGTTGATTAAGGGCCATAATTCTAAACTTATTAACCTTTGGCTTACCGTCTTCCTGCTCAACTGGAGTTAATTCAAGCACTTTTTGATATTTCTCAAAAGCCTGTTCGATTTTATTAAGTTGTTCAAAAAGTAAACCCCAGTGAAAATAAATTTTAGGGTCATTTGGATCAGCATAAGAAGCCTTAACAAATTTTGATAATGCTTGATGAGGCTGATTAATATGTATTAAAGCTATACCCCAGTGACATAAAGCATCTGCAAAATTCGGATTTAGCTGAACTGCTCTCCTAAAATGAGGAAGACTCTCTTTATAACGACCAAGTGCAAATAAACAAGTAGCCCAATTATAATGCAAATACGGATTCATCTGCTGTATAGCTAGAGCTTTTTCATAATGCTCAATAGCTTCTTTATATTTTTTCTTTTTTAATAAATCATCGCCTAATTTCTGGTGATTAGGAAACATTTCATCTAATTTTTTAAAAAAGGATCCACCAAACATAAACTTGATCATAGCCTTATTTTAGAGCTCACTTATTGATTCTAACATATAGTGAAAAAAGAATTAAATATATTAAGTTGTCTTGAGTTTTTCTAAATGTTTGATAATTTTTTGGGCTATTTTTTTCTTAAAAATAAAACCTGAAAAAAATTAAAATAGCTTTCATTACTATAATTCAGGTTATTTATTAATTAAAGTAGTTAAACTTTAGTTGAAAAATCATTTAACTAATAATTAATTCTTATATCAATAAAGATCAATTAAGAATATTAGTCCGCAAAGCTCTTAATACCATTATAAATAAAGATACTGATAATAAGGTTACTCAATAAAACATATAATAACAAAACATAATGACCTATACATTTCTACTCTGGAAAATAATCCAGAGTTTGTTACTTTTAAATAAACACTATAATTATTGTATTATGGCTTTCTACAATACATATACATATAATATTCAGGCACAACAAATTAACAGGAAGTTAAATTTTGTAAAACATTTATTACTAAATACGTTAATTTTCAAAGAAAAATGACGATACTTAATTTACATTTGTTAGCGAGGACAGCCACCGGGATAATTTCAAAAACATTATGAGTACAAGTATTGTAGGAAATCCAGCCTATACTTCTCTCATTGGAAATACCTGGCTAGCGACCGCCAATAGAATTTCACAGCTGGTCACAGGCAGTATTCCCATTGAGTCAGCTTACAATGAACCCCTAGTTGGAGGTTCAGTATCTTTTTCATTCGCTTACAGTTCTTCCAATCTTACCGTAAATGATTTACAAAGACAGGTTGAAGATATTCAAACCGGTTTCAGCGCAATGAATGCATCAGGTACTGCTCTAAATTTGATCTCTACCAGAATAGATATCATGGATGGGCTGGCCCAGCAAATCAAAAATAACCCGGATCTTACAGATAACCAGATAAATAACATTAACTCTCAAATTAATTTTTCCCTGCAAGAAATTTATGAAATAGCTCAAACTTATACCTACAACGGTGTGCCTGTATTAAGCGGAGAAATAGAAAGCCTTGGCGTTTATATTGAACTTACTAACAATATGAGTATTGATATCACAAAAGCCTTCAGCTCAGCTAACCCTGAAGATCTTGGACTGCCTAGACAAGGTGAAGCATATGTTAATTCCAGCAATGTTAATGATTTCCTTGATCAGGTATCTGATGCAAGAAACACTGTAGAAAACCAGATAAGCCTGATTGATTCTTACAGTACTGATCTCTATGATGCACTAAACGTAATAAATGATGCTATATACGATAGCAATTTGTTTTCATTAAGCACTACCTCTATCCCATATTCACCCGGAATAACTAAACCATACGGTTACTTAAATGAAGACCTTTACCTTACTTATAATGCTATTTCAAACAATATTATTGAAAATAATTACTATGTAGACACTATTTTAGGCTTAGTTAATTAATCAACAAAATTAACGTAAGTTAATTGCACTCACAATAATCATATAAACAGAGATTAAACCTGTTTATAATTATTTTGCTTTTATTTATAACGCTTTTTCATAATAATATAGTTGATCATATGCCTTTAAATATGATTCCTTTAAATTTTTATTATAAAATTATTTAAACTTTATATAATGAACGCATAAATAAAATAGACTTCAGAAAATAAAGGGTTCGGGTGTTATGCCCGCCTTCGGCGGGCATAACACCCTCATGATTTCCAGTTATGTCTCATAATTTCATGCGTTTACTAT
>JBFMGH010000359.1:0-4559 GCA_040752795.1 Cyanobacteriota bacterium | reverse complement strand
AATAAATTCAAAAGAAAAAAGGAAATTTAATGATTAAAAGAGTTCAGAAGTTAGTAATAATAAATCCTCCAAAGAGGACATTTCTATTTTGCTAAAAAGCGGACATTTTTATTTTGCTGCAACATCATGCTTGAAGAATAAAATATACTTTTAAAATTATTGAAAATTGTTAATTCATTAATTTTGAAACTGAGTATTTTTGCTTAAAGATACGAGTTTCAGGCAAAAAAAAAATGAACAAACAGCTTAATAATTTGTAACAATACTAAAGTAATTTAGGTTAATTATGTCGTCAAATATACATGTTTATGCTAAAGTACTAACCAAGTGGGGTACTATTTCTTATAGGTATCATCACACTATCTCTAGGGGGAATTAGAGGAATAGTATTTCAAAAGTGAATAATATAATTTTTGGGGAATAGTAAATTAGGGGGGATTTATTAATGCGTGTTAATTTACCAGTAGGGTTAACTAAATTAGTTAACAAAATGGAGAAGAAAGAAGAAGCTCAAGTTAAAACAAATAACCCTGCCAAATCTGATACTCTCTCTTTCATGTCCATACCAAGTATAGCCTTTACAGGCAAGTTAGTAGTGCCTAAATTACCAAAAGGCATGAAAGCATCACCAGATCCAGTACTTTCAAAAGATAGTGCAGCATACTTAAACAAATTAGAAAAAGAGCCTACATTTAAGTATCTTGCGTATCCACAAGATCCACTAGTAACTCCAGAGCCTGAACTTTATTCAGTAAAGGGTGAAGTTGTTCCTGGCCCAGAAAGTAATAGAATTAAGATTAATCATCACAGTGAAAAAGCACAACCTAGTGCCAATGGCAACTACATTGCAGACGTAAACACACCACAATTTGATAGAGTCAATGTTTTTGCATTTACTCAAAAAGTTCTCAATATGTATGAGCAAGCATTAGGAAGAAAAATTCACTGGGCATTTAATAGCGAGCAACTCAAATCTGATCCACTTGCTGGAGTAACAATGAATGCTTATTACAGCAGAAACGAACAGACAACAAAATTCTTCTATTTCGATAGCAGAACAAACCCAACAGAAAAATGTTATACATCCAAAATGGCTGACGTAGTAACACACGAAACCGGTCACGCAACATTAGATGGTTTAAGACCAAGTTATATTGGCTGGGGCCATCATGGTGGAGCAATTCATGAAGGTTTCAGTGATACAACTGCTATGTTAGTTGCAATGGAAAATGACACTGTATTAGATAAAGTAATTGAACAAACTAAAGGTGATTTAAGAAAAGAAAACTTAATTGCCTCATTAGCTGAACAATTTGGTAAAGCAGTATACGGTGACAAATTATATCTCAGAAATGCTATTAATGAACTGACTTTAGGTGATTATAATAGTGGAAGAGAATCAAAACAAGTTCACAACTTTGGCCGTTTATTAGCAGGTACCAATTATAGTATTCTTAGTGAAATGACAATGTATCATGAAGGTGCCTTAACACTTAAAGGTGCTCTTAAGAAGTCTAAAGAAGATTTCACAAAAATCTTAGCTAGAGCTATGGGTGATTTCTCACCTCCAGGAAATGTTTACTATAATGATGTAGGTAAAGCAATTCTGAAAGCTGCTTCAGTAGAATTTAACGGTGTCTATAAAGATATGGTTAAGAAAGTATTACTTGAAAGAGAAATTCTTACTGTAAAAGAAGTTGGTGATTGGGAAGCTGAACAAGCTGCAATGCCAAAACTTTCATTACCACCAAAAGTGCTTGATTCTAAAGAAACCGTTCTTGATTTTGTTAACAGAAATAAAGAACTTCTTGGATTACCATTAGATAGTAAGTATGAATTAGAAAGTGCTTACTCAAACAACTTCGGTGAAACATTTATTCAGCTTAAAGCTGGTAAAATGATTGAAGTACCTCCAAAAGATCCAATGGATGATCCAACATACAGAATCAGAATCTACGGTGGATTAACACTGGCATTTGATAAAGAAGGTAAACTCTTCTATAAAGCTGAAAACAAAACACACGGATTTGAAATCCAGGATGCTATTGAAGACGCTCAAAACGTCTTAAGTAAGCAAAAAGAAGCTCATATTGCTGGTGCTAAACCAGTTGTTTATAGAGAAAATAACAATGATAACGTTTTGGTGAAAATACCAAAAATTGAAGATCCAATTAATTAATCTTGTTAGATAAGGTTGTAAAGCTCTGGTTAAATAACCAGAGCTTTTTTTATTATTGAATTTATTTAATACTTTTTAACTATCAAGAGACTTCTGCATAACTGATGATTTAAAAGGCTTGCTGCGAGAGCTTTTTAAACCCGGCACTTTTTTCTGCTAGTTTAGTTTTTTTGAGAATATATACACTTATACACAAGTCTTACATTGAGCTTATGAAAAATTTTAAAAAATATATAAAAAATTAAAAAAATGGATCGAAAAAAATACATTTTTGTGTTATTGTACTCACAAAGAATCAAGTATTCTTTTTTGGGGGAAAGAGGAAGGAATAATTAGACTTATTTTTTATTGGTAGTGATCCATTAATGGATGATATTTATTTTGTGGGGGAAATTTGTATGTTAATTCAATCGCCGGGGGGGCTTAGAGGTTTAACAAATAAGTTAGTAAAAAAAGAAGCCGTAGAGAAACAAGAAACATCAAAAAATAATACAGAAACCAGATTATCTTTTATGTCGATTCCATCAATAGCATTTAAAGGTAATATGGTTATACCTGTGTTGCCTAAAGGGTTAAAAGAGTCTCCAAAACCTGTTATTCAAAAAGATGGTAAATCTTATATTGAAAAAACACTTAAAGAACCCAATTTGAAATACTTAGTTTATTCTCAGGATCCATTAGTGACACCCGAGCCAGAGTTGTACCAACATAAGGGTTCTGTAATACCTGGACCTGAAAGTAATAGAATTAAGACTGTTGATGAAAAGAGCGAGGTTGCAAAACCGACAGAAAAAGGTAATTATGTAGCTGACGTAAATTCACCACAGTTTGACAGAATAAGTTCATTTTTATTCAGCAGTAAAGTTTTAAAAATGTTTGAAGACAATCTGGGAAGAAAAATTGAATGGGCCTTTTCAGATGACCAGCTAAAAATTCACCCTCGTGCTGGAGTAACAATGAATGCATATTATAGTAGATGGGAACAACTAATAAAATTGTTCTATTTTAATAGTAGAACGAACCCTGCGGAAAAATGTTTTACATCAAAAATGGCAGATGTTATAACTCACGAAACAGGTCACGCAGTTCTTGATGGATTAAGACCAAGTTATTTTGGCTGGGGTGCTCATAATGGTGCTGTTCATGAAGGTTTTGGCGATAGTGTTGCAATGCTTGCAGCTCTTGACAATGAAAACATTGTTGATAGTGTCATTAAACAAACCGGCGGTGACTTAAAAAAAGAAAATCTGATTGCTTCACTTGCAGAGCAATTTGGTAAAGCTGTTTATGGTGATAAACTCTATCTTAGAAATGCTATTAATGATCTAAAAATGTCAGATTTTGACTCAGGCAGAGAATCAAATGAAGAACACAATTTTGGTCGTTTATTTGGCGCAATGTTCTATGATATGATCGTTGAATTATCCAATGATAAAGCCACTGTAATGCCATTGAAAACAGCTCTTAAACAAACAAAAGATGATCTAACAAAACTTATGGCAAGAGCCATCGGAGACTTTTCGCCTCCTGGTAATGTTTATTATGATGATATTGCAAAAGCATTCTTAAAAGCTGATCAACACTTATTTAAGGGCCAATATAAAGATCTATTATCAAAAGTGTTTGTTAATAGAGAAATTCTAAACAATACAGATATTAAAGCCTGGGAAGCCGAACAGAAATCAATACCTGCATTAACATTGCCTCCAAAAACACTTGAAACTTCTGAAACCATTTTAGACTTTATAAATAAAAATAAAGGCTTACTTGGTTTACCAAAAGATAGTCAATATAAGCTTGAAAGTGCATATACTAATAGTTCAGGTGAAACTTTTGTTCAACTTAAAGCAGGTAAATTAGTAGAAATACCATCAAAAGATCCAGCTGAAGAACCCAAATATAGAATAAATGTTTATGGTGGTTTAACACTTGGTTTTGATAAAGCCGGTAAACTATTCTATAAAGCTGAAAATAAAACCCGTCAATTTGAAATAAATGACGCCATTAAAGATGCTCAAAAACATCTGGAAAATCATTCTAAAAACTTCAATATAACAGGTTATCAGCCCAAAGTATATCTGGAGTCTGAAGATTCTAATCTGCTGATAAAAGCTCCAATAATTGAAGAACCTGTTTAAGCATCATTATAAGTTAACTTAGTCTAAATAAAGTCTGCCCTTTAATAAAGGCAGGCTTTATTGTTTGTGATAAAATATTAATCATAAAAAGGTAAAGCAATGCAAGATTTTTTTACAGACATATTTTTGAAGGTTATACCATTTATTTTGTTATTATTATTTACTGGTTGCAGTCAGGTAACAAGTAATAACCCTGCAAACTTAAAGTCTCTTGACCCAAAAGAAGGTAAGGATTATTCAAA
>JBFMGH010000358.1:0-3524 GCA_040752795.1 Cyanobacteriota bacterium | reverse complement strand
TCTCTTATCAAGAAAGTATTTCAGAGGTATCTATGTATAAACTCTATGATAATGTCATCTTTGGGATTCAGGATTTTGATTTATCCCTATTGAAAGAGCTTTTCACTATGAGTTAAATTTCAGTAAAGAAGCTGAAGAAGAAAGTAAAGCTGAAGATTCTGATGATAAAGGCGATGACAAACCAGAAGAATCTGACGAAACTGTTGAAGAATCAATTTAATAATAATTAAATAAATAAGGCAAGGAGCAGGTATCAAAATGATATTTGCTTTTTGTTTATAGCAACTCTGCGAAACGCTTATTCTGGTTTCTTCATGAATTTGTTATATTTACGCAAAAACACACCCTGCAACTTCCTTGCTGATTTTTGATTTGTGAATATCCGGGTTATAAATCAAAAGAAATTGTAGTGCCTGTGCCAGGTTCACTGTCAACATAAATAATGCCTTTATGCATTTCTACTAGTCGTTTAGTGAGTGCAAGACCTATGCCAGTGCCACCTATAGCCTGATTGGTTGAATAATCAGTTTTGAAGAATTCATCAAAAATTTTCTTCTGGTCTTCTTTTTTTATGCCAATACCGTTATCTTTAACGGAAATTTTAATTTTTAAATCAATACTATTTTCAACTATTACCTGAACATTGCCACCTTCGTTAGTAAATTTATGAGAATTAGAAAGTAGATTAAGCAAAATCTGTCGTAATTTTTTTTGATCAGCCTGAATATTAGTCTGGTTGGTAATAAAATTAGCCTTCAGAGAGATATTTTTGTTCTTAAATTGACTTTTCATTATAGAAATAATTTCATTTATAGTTTCCTGAATATTAATATCTTCAAGTTCAAGAGTCATAGAACCAGAATCAACCATAGTTAAGTCAAGTAAATCATTAATTAATGAAAGGAGGTGTTTGCTGCTGTTACCGATAATACTAATATATTCATCCTGTTTTTCGTTGAGAGAACCAAAATATTTTAATCCAAGCATGTCAGTGTAGCCAATAATGCCATTTAAAGGTGTTCTTAGTTCGTGGCTGATGGTGGCAAGAAAGCGGTCTTTGTGGCTTAAAGCTTCCTGGAGTTTAAGAAGTGATTGTTGCAGATCTTTAGTTCTTTCTTTGACAGTAATTTCAAGGTTATCTCTTTCTTTGGCAAGCTGGTTTTCCAGTTCCTTCCGGTCTGTAATATCTCTAACAATGCCAACAGCATGCCATTCATTTTTTAGTTTAATAGCCTGAAGAGAAAGTTCAAAAGGAAATTCAGTGCTATCTTTTCTAATGCCTGTCAGTTCAACAATTTTTCCTACAGCTCCTCCTTCTCCTGTGTGTTTAAAATGTTGCATGCCTTTTTTATAAGCATCTATAAATCTTTCAGGAGCTAAAGTTTTATGTAAACTCTTGCCAATAATTTCTTCTCTTGAGTAACCAAAGATTTTTTCAGCGGCGTTGCTCCAATAAACGATGTTACCTTCACTATTAATCAGTATAATAGCGTCAACAGCTGTTTCTGTAATTGTTTCAAGTGTTTTATTAGCTTCAAGGATTTTAGTTTCAAACTTCTTTCTTTCTGAAAGGTCGATAATATAAGAGCAGATATAGGTTTTATTATCATAAACAAAATGATTAATATTGATTTGTACCGGAACAGTAGAGTTATCTTTTTTTATTAAGACAGTATCAAGGACAACGTTATTGTTTTCCTTTAAATCATTTAAGGCTTTATTCCAATTATCGGGATTTCTATTGGGGTTAAGATCAAAAACACTAAGTTTATAAAAGTCATCTTTAGAGTAACCAAGCCATTTGCAGGCATTGTCGTTAGCGTATTCAATATTTCCATTGTAATTAATGAGGAAGGTTGGAGCAGAAGAATGATCAATAATAAACTGTGAAAGGTTTAATTTTTCTTCAGAGGCTTTTCTTTCAGTGATATCTCTGGCAATACCAACAGCGTGCCATTTATTCTGTATTTTTAATGAAGAAAGAGATAATTCAACAATAATTTCAGTGCCATCTTTTCTAATAGCTGAAAGTTCAACTGTTTTGCCAACAGCATTGCCTTCACCAGATTTTATAAAGTGAGCAAAACCTTTTTTATGAGCTTCCATGTATCTTTCAGGGACAATCAGGTTATGCAGATTTTGATGAAGTATTTCTTGCTTTGTGTAACCAAAAATATTTTCAGCAGATTTATTCCAGTTTATAACTTTACCTTCATTATCAATTAGTATAATGGCATCTACAGCTGTTTCTGTAATTGCTTCAAGTGCATTATGAGCTTCTAAAAATTCTTGTTGGGCTTTTTTCAGTTCTGAAATATCTATAGTAAAAGAGAAAATGTATTCTTTATCTTTATATTTAATGTAATTAGCAGTAACCAAAATAGGAAATATAGTGCCATCTTTTCTTTTATTAATTGTTTCAAATTTGATGGTGTGTTCTTTTTTAAGACTTTCAATAGAGTTGTGCCATTCATCTTTAATTAAGTTATAGTCTATATCAAAAACAGACATTGTTAAAAGTTCTTCTTCAGAGTAGCCAAGATTATCAATGAGAGCTTTATTAACTTTTATGAAGTTACCATCAATATCTAGCCATGCGGTCATGGCAGTAGAGCTATCTACAGATAGTTTGGTTATGCGCAATTCATCTTCAGCCTTTATTTGAAAAGTAACATCAGTAATAATAGCTGCAAATCGATCTTTTTTTAATGGAGCTATAGAAATTCGAAGATATTTATCGAGATATTCAATGTGTTTATCAAAGCATATCGAATTATTGGTATCAATAACATTTGAAATTACATCTAAATAGTTTTCAAAAAGTCTTAAATATTTAGAGTTGCAAATTTCATCTCTGGTTAAAATCTTGTTAGTAGAAGACATAACAAACTCAAATGCTTTGTTAAAATCCAAACAGTCAATAGTAATCGGCTTTCTTGAATCGTCAAAGACAACCCGACCGATAAAAACAGCTTCTGTCATATGAGAAAAGAGGCTTCGGTATTTTTCTTCTGATTCTTCAATAATATTTATTGATTCAAGTAATTGGTTATGAGCATTTAAAAGATCAGTTTCGTTGTTTTTTCTTTCTGTAATATCCTGCATAATTACCATGCAATGTTTTTGTTTACTATAAATTTTAATAGGTGAATATGTTACATGGTTCCATTGATTGTCATTAACTATTAATAGATCTTGAGAGCAAATTTTATTAGTATTCAGTGCTTCAGTAATTTTACAGAAGGAACATTCTTCAGGAGTTTCAAAAATTATGTCATGACATTTTATGCCAGGTTTAAAGTTTTTAAACCTTTTTCTAAAGTTATTATTAGCATATTCTATTTCATATTTATCGTTGCAAACATATATATCAGCATCAATGCCTTCGAAAAGAGAGTTTAAGTAAGCATTTTTTTCTTCTTCTTTCTTTTTGCTTTCACCCATTTTTGCGATCATAAGAGAAAAATTGCTTAAGTGTTCTAAAATTTTTTTAAATTCACTTTCTTCAATAACCCTGACTTTTT
>JBFMGH010000357.1:2679-3456 GCA_040752795.1 Cyanobacteriota bacterium | reverse complement strand
AATAACAATAAAAAGAAGCCTTTATTGTTTTCAATTTTCTTTGGCAATAGAAAAAAATTAAATCCACTGCCAGCCCAAAAGCAAGTTGAAGAAGCAGGGCCATATGGAAAAGCTCCTGGCAAATATAGAAATATATTTCTAAAACAGGTTAAGCCGTCTCCAAACCCTGCCCTTAAATATGAAATATCCCAGTTAAAACATATTGTTAATCAAGAAAACGCTTTCACAAGAATTTCATCTCTTTCAAACTATTTAATCAAAATGGTAGGTTTTATAACTCCTGCCGGACATCATTGGTTTCCGGGCGCACTTGAGAATATAATTTATGCTTCTCAGGGCACTAAAATGCCTCCAGCTAAAATGCAAGCCCCTGCTAAAGAATTCTGGCAACTAATGGCTATGGCAGATAATTACTGGACTTCTGATCATTTTATTTCTTACCTTGAATCTATGGACAAAACTCCTTCCAGAGATGTAACAATTACAGTAATTAAAGAAATAAAAGACCAGAAAGAATCATACTCAAAAGTAGCATTCTCAGGTAGAAACAAATCTCGTAATTGCACAATTCACACAGATTTAAAACAGGTTAAAGAGTTAATGGTTTGCGCTTATTCTGGCGAATTACTTTCTTCAGACTCTGAAAGTGATAAACCCAGGGCAACAGCAGAACATATTTATCCTCAATCATTAGGTGGCAAAGATAATGATTTTAATTTTTTAATGACTTCAAGTAAAGCCAATAATGAAAGGCGCAACTTAACATTATTAAAGTAT
>JBFMGH010000357.1:0-2669 GCA_040752795.1 Cyanobacteriota bacterium | reverse complement strand
TACGTGGCCATACTAAAAATTAATTTCTTATTATACTTGTTTAATTTTAATAGTTATTTATAATTTATTTATCAGGTTAATTTATTACAGGGTAATATAATGAGTGATATTAGACCAGAATTTTATGTTTATGATGGAAATAATTGCTTTCGCAACGGACAATATGAAAAAGCACTAGAATATTATGAGAAAGCACTAGAACTTGATTCTGAATATGCTCAAGCATATTATAATTCAGGCCAAATTTATTATATTAAGGCTTTACAGTATTTCGATAAGGCTACTGAACTTGAACCCAAATATAATGATATGCCTTACTCAAGATCTAATGATTATGTTGATGATTCAGAGGAAGACCTCAAAGCAGCAATTAGAAATCTTGAAAAAGCTAAAGAAAAAGATCCTTCTATTAATGACATAATTGACGAAAGAATTAATGAGCTTAAAAAGAAACATAATCTCAAAAATTCAAATTTATCTTACGAATAGGTACTTTATAGCGTGTTAATAATTACCTGATTGAATAACTTATAGTAACTACTGCCGTAATTTTCTTCTTGATTGTTGATGTATCATTAATACCATAATCTGAAACATTTGTTGAATCTGGTGTTGTAATTTGAAAGACGCCCATTCTAGAAGACCTGATAGGCCCAACTTTATTTCTAGTAGTTTTTAGCATACTTTCTGCTCTTTCTTTAGCATTCATTGACGCTTCAGCTAAAACTGCAATCTTAATACCATCCAGGTTTGAACAGTAAAATTCTGGCTCCATTGAAACAAAATTAATGTCTGCGCCAATTAATTCTGTAGATTTTTCAGATATTTTCTTAATTCTATTAACATTATCAGATTCAATTGTTAAACGTTGGGTTATTGAATAACCTGCAATTTTATTTGTATTTTTTCCTTTTGCATCTTTTTCATAAATAGTATTAACATATAAAGGGTGTTTGGTTATTTGCTTGTTTTCAATTTTATTCATTAATAAATAAGTAGATACAGCTTTATATTGCTCTTCTATTAGCTCATAAGCAGCGTTTAATGTAGAATCTACCACTGAAAACTTACATTCCCATTTAGCATGATCTGAAATAATAAATTTTTGAGCATATCCAGTAACCTCAATAACTTCATTAGGATACTTTTTAAGATTTAATAATGTTTTTGAAATTATTGAAGTTGAAAAAATTATTGCTAATGAAATTATTAAACTTAATATAATTGCATTGTTACCTGTTCGGAGTAATTTTTGTCTTTTCAATTTTATGTCTCCATAAACATTTTAATTTCCAACAAAATAATAATCAAAAAAAAGATAGTTTCAAAATAAAAAAATTATTACATTGATATTAAATTAAATATTATGAAATTATTTATTTCCTAAATGAAAAAATACATGATAATTATTTTGTGTATTCTTTACCATCATACTGCATACAAGATTCCCGGCAAAATAGTACATGATAATTAATGTATATAAATTCTGCTTTAAGTTATAAAAAAACAACTCCTAAAAGATACGCAAGAACCAAAGAGAGTATCGGAGCAATTATCCATATAGCAATAGCTTTTTTAATTGTATAAACTTTTACCATCTCTTTAAAACCGTCTTTGCTACAGCCTACCGCAAAAATTGATGCTACATTTAATTGCACCAATGATTGTGGAACCCCAAGAAATGATGCACTTAATAGCAGGCTACCTGAGACTAGTGATATTATTGATGCACTTAATGGGGTTATTTGTGTAATTTCTTTACCAGTACTTTCTAAGGTTCTATAGCCTAATATGGAACTACCAATCCCAAAGCATGGTGCTATAATTAAAACAGCAAGCATCGGCGTAGCAAGACCAGCACTTACGAGAGGGCCTGCCGCATTTGCTACGTTATTTGATCCAATACTGAATGCTACATAACAACTTGTTAGAATAACAACATATTTTAAAAAAACCTTATCGTTTAGTTTATTCCACATCGATTCGGGGGCATCGGGGTTTATTTTTATCCAAAATTTTGCTATTAAATAAGTTATTATAAATGATAATACTGGTAAAACAAACCACATTGGTATCATAAAAAGTAACGTTTTAATATTTATGTTACCATATAAGATGCCAACACCTACCAAGGCGCCTACTGTAGCCTGTGATGTTGACTGTGGTATTTTTAATATGTTAGCAATAAATAATGACACAGTACACGCTGATAATATTATTATTACACAATTAAATGTAATCAGTTCCGAGCTTACAATTCCTTTGCTTATAGTTTTAATAACATTATCGCCTGCAATAATAGCCCCTATAAACACAAATGATCCAAATATACCAGGTATCAATGTTCTTGATAATATATTAGCACCATAAGTACAGGAAAAAGATGGTGCTATTCCGCTGGCTCCCATATTTATTGCAAAAAACATTGCTATCAAAAAGGGTAATAGTTCTGGAGTTAACATATTGCTACATCTATAGTATGTAATGGAAAAATTTTTTAAATGAATTTTTCAAAACAATAATATGAAAACTAATTTATTGCAAAGCATATTTATTGAATATAAAGTTATTTGCGAATTCATACTATATGAAAAAAATAATTTTGTTATAAAGTATCTTTTTTTGCTATATCTTTTTAATGACTAATTATTTTTGAGAATCAAGCACTA
>JBFMGH010000356.1:0-24820 GCA_040752795.1 Cyanobacteriota bacterium | reverse complement strand
TGAAAGAAAACCTGACCGCATCTTAAGAAAGCGATTAATTTATTATCAATAATTACTGGTATTGATGCACAAAAAGGACCAAGCTTACATTGTTTGATATTAATTTGTTTTTCTTTCTGTGATGAATCAATAAGGTAACTTTTGCATTCTTCACACTTTTCTATTGATTTGGTGTTTTGAAAATGAAACAGAGTGCACATGTCAGACATGTTAATTTTAAGAAGGGCTTCTTTAGTCGGGTAATCAACGACAGCAAAGGGCACTCCTGTGAGGCAAGAGTAAGATTCAAGTAATTCTTTAAGTTGTTCTAAATCAACTAATTCTTTAAATTTATAAGGCATAAAAAAGCTCAGACAAGTATTATATTATTATTTATAACATATACACGTTTAATAAGAAATTAATCTAAAGTTGTATCAAAGATAAGGTGTTGTAATAAAAAACACAAACACCCCCCTCTCTTCTTTTGAGAACTATAACTGAATTTACAGTGTGTAAATTCAGTATTTTTTAAATATAGTAAACGCATGAAATTATGAGACATAACTGGAAATCATGAGGGTGTTATGCCCGCCTTCGGCGGGCATAACACCCGAACCCTTTATTTCCTGAAGTCTATTTTATTTATGCGTTCATTATATGTCATTAGAAGAAGGTTTTACCTAAATGAAACAAATTCATGAATTAATCAGGCTAACATATTAACGGTTTTAAGTTTCTTTTCAAAGATTGCTATGGTCAAAGGTTTCATATTGTTATTAATTTTTTCAATAAATTCAGTTAAAGGTATAATATAAAAATTATGTGACATAAAGGAAATCAGTAATGTCAGTGAGAACAAATAATAAAGATAAATCTTTAATGAATCAACTAATGCCCTCAGATTGTGTTGGGTTATGGTTATTATTATCAATAGCGATACCTTTTACAATAGTAAGTATAGCCAGTATTGGAGACCCTATATTAACCTGGCTAGAAGGTTTCATGGGTAGCTTCAACCCGGAATTGCTTGAAACAGAATTTTCTTTGCCTCATATACCACTAGGAATTATTGTTTTAAGTTCTATAGGATTAATTGTTTGCCTGGGTTTGTTTGTAATACTTCAGACTAAATATGTAAACTACTGGTATATTTCAGCAGATAGAAAATGTTTATATGTACCGCCAGAAAATAAAAAAAGTATATTGAAATTGACAGGTTGGCTGGTGTACAGGTTTTTCTATATACTTACACCTATTATTTTAATGATGATAGTAAGTTTTGGGTTACTTTTTATGTCTATTAATTTTTTCAATATACTTGCCAGATTAATGGGGCATAATCTTGAAGTAGTTTTAACACTTGGAATATTTATATCTTTAATAACCGGTTTTTTCTGGTTAGTAGCAATCTTTATTACTACCTGGAATACATTAACAACAGTTTATGGTAGTATTATAGCGATTACAGAGCCTGAAATAACCAACACATTAATTAGAAAACGTTCAAGAAGATTTGCCTTTTTAACATCGAGTTCTTGGGGGGCATATATAGTCTATTTGTTTATGATGGGTGTGTTCTTTTTAGAGTTTTTATATGCTCTGTTAACTCCTTCATTTATAGCTTTAAACAATATTCATATTTTAATAATAGTGCAACTAATGAATATAGGTTTGTTTGTAGTGCTGGGAAGGTCAATAACACATTCGTATTACAAGTCATTGTTAATACAATATGCAAAAATTTCTGTAAAAAAATCTAAGATTCTTTCAACAAAAAATGATCTAAATAATGATAATACTTTCAGATCATCAGTATCATTAATTTAGCCTTAATTTATGAATATGTAACAAAAAGCATAAACTCCCTCAGTGATTCGTTAAAATCAATAATTAAAATATAAATTGAGGTCAGTGTAACCTGGGGAGTAATTTAATTTTTTTACTGATTTGTGTTATTTTTTAATTCTATTGCACATTATCAATTGAATATATTAGTCTTTATAAACAGATGCAATTAAAGTATAAAGATTCAAGAAAGAATTGAGGGTGTTTTTTGCCCGTTATACGCTTTGAAAACAACCTGTTAAAGTTTTCGGAGGGTTATACATTAATTGCATTTTGGTATTAAGATATATTTAAGGAAAATTTTTTTTCAGACTTAATTATTTTAGTTTTGATAAAATACAATTAAAATAAACTAAACAAATAAAAATTTATCTGCAGGTGAATATCTTGGCTAACGAAGAAAATAACAGGCCAAATAACATAGAAAAAAAAGGGGAATTTCCGGCAAAGACGCCCCCGAAAATACCTGGATTGTCTGAATTGGAAAATATTTCAGAAGAAAAATGGAAAATAATATTCAGGCATTTTAGAATTGGTGAGCACATGCTTCAAAGAAAACTAATCACCGTGACACAGTTAGCAGAATTGTTAGAAGAACAGAAAGAAACAGGCGAACAGTTAGGGGAAATGGTAATTAGAAAAGGTATAATAACTAGAAAAGATCTGTTAGAGCTTCTTCATTGGCAGCATAAAGCTGACCAATTTATTATGAATATATTAATAAACATAGAGAGGGACGATACAGAAGGTTAAGGCTGCTTATTAGACTGCTTTATAGCTAATAGGTTTAACTTTTTTAATTTGTGTTTAATTTCTGAATTGTAAGGGTTAACTTTATTTAAAAACATATTGTAATTATCAGCTGCTTTAGAATATTCTTTTCTTTCAAAATAAGCATCACCAAGATATAAATATGCAACACTCCTGGGGTTTTTTGATATAACATTTTCCAGCACTTTTTTACCTTTGTCAAAACTACCATTTAACAGATAAATGTGCCCCAGTTCCTCATATGCTGAAATAAAATTAGGGTTAATTTCAATAGCTTTATTACAATTTTCTTCAGCTTTATCAAAATCACCTTTTTTAATATAAAGTTTAGCAAGATAAATATAATTACCCGGGCTCCATTCTGTTTGATAAGTAGAATTATTGACAGCATCAATATGGTCTTGAATAGCTTTATCATATTCTTTTAATTTATCATAACATAAGCACCTGCCTTCATAGGCCTGAACAAAATCAGGTTTTAGTTTTATGGCATGTGTAAAGAAATTAATCGCTTTAGAACACTCTTTTTTATATGCCATGGCACAACCAAGGTAATAATAAGTTTCCGGGTTTTTAGAATTGATTTCTATAGACTTTTTCAGATTTTTTATTGCGTTGTCAAGTTTATCCTGATTAAGATCACTTTCGTATAAACATATATATGCAGCACCCAGGCCAGTATAAGCATTTGAATTATTAGGGTTAGCTTTTAAAAGAGTATTAAACTTTTTAATAGCTTTGTAAGCACCAGAATTATTACATTCAGCAAAAGCATTATAAGCATCATCAATAATAACTTTGTCAGCAGGTTTATTGCAACTTGCTAATAAAAGAACTAATAATACTAACTGGAAACAACAAATATATTTAATGAAATTATTCAAATAAACTGCCTCAAATAAACTTGTTTATATTTCTATATTGAAGAGCTTCAGCAATATGATTGACTTTAATATCTTTTTCATTAGCAAGATCAGCAATGCTTCTTGCTAATCTTAATATTCTATCATAGGCTCTTGCACTTAATTGTAACTGTTTAATAGCAGTTAATAACAAGTTTTCAGATTCAGAATTAAGGGTACAATACTTTTTAATTAATTTTGTATTCATTTGAGAATTACAAACAATACCTTTTTCTTTAAAACGATTAATTTGAATTTGTCTGGCGTTATTAACTCTATTTCTTATGGTTTCAGAAGTATCTCCAGTGGGTGTATGCCCGATAATTTCTTTTTCATCCAGGCGTGTAACTTCTATTTGAATGTCTATTCTGTCTAATAATGGTCCTGAAAGTTTAGACCAATATTTCTGTACTTTTGTTTCAGCACAAATACATTGTTTAATAGCGTCACCTCTGTGACCACACGGGCAAGGGTTCATTGCCAGAAGCAATATAAAATCAGCGGGATAAGTAATACTAAGCTGAGCCCTGCTGATTGTTACGATCTTGTCTTCTAATGGTTGTCTTAAAACCTCCAGAACATTTCTTGGAAATTCAACAGCTTCATCCAGAAATAGAACGCCTCTATGAGATAGGCTAATTTCACCGGGTTTAGGTATGTTGCCACCGCCTATTATTCCTATAGAGGAGGCAGTATGATGTGGAGCTCTGAAAGGTCTTTGTGTAATTAGACCTTTGCCAGATGGAAGTTGCCCGCTAACACTATAAATTTTACTGACTTCAAGTGCCTCAGAAAATTCCAGAGGAGGTAAAATACCGGCGAAAGCTTTAGCAAGCATACTTTTGCCTGCCCCCGGAGAACCTGCCATTAAAACATTATGTCCGCCTGTTGCAGCTATTTCTAATGCTCTTTTAACGTGCTCCTGGCCCTTAACTTCACTAAAATCAGGTAAATTTAAATGGTGATAGTAATCTTCAAAAATAGCATCTTTATTTATATTTAAAGGTTTAAATTCAGGGTTTTCTTTTAATACTTCAATAGCTTCAAGAAGGTTGTTAACAGCAAAGATTTCTACATCATTAACTAAAGAAGCTTCTTTCCCATTTTCAGCAGGAACAATAATTTTCTTAATACCATTTTCTTTGGCAGCAATAGAAATAGGTAATACACCTGTAACTGGCCGGAGGCTTCCGTCTAAAGATAATTCACCCAGCAGGCAAATATGTTTTTGATTATCCAGATATAGTAGTTCCGAAGCTACTAATACTCCTATAGCAAGGGGTAGATCAAAAGAAGACCCCTCTTTTTTAATGTCTGCAGGTGCCATGTTAATAATTACTTTTTTATTAGGAAAGATAAACCCTGAGTTTTTAATTGCAGATCTAATTCTTTCTTTAGCTTCAGAGACGGCTGCATCTGGTAAACCAACTATAACAATTCCGGGCAGGGCTGATGTAATATCAACCTCAACTTCGATCATATATCCATCAATACCTATTGTTGAACCAGTCATTATTGTTGCGATCATTGTTTATCCTCTATTTAATGGATATAGTAAATTTAAAATTGAGTTATCTTTTTAAATAGTATACCCGTTTATAAATATTAATATATAATTTAATGTATCTCTCTTATTTTTCGATAATATTTAATAAAACAAAACTATTTATGAGAGAGTTGGAAATTAAACAGTTACCCAGAGTTGGATGAAGATGGACCAGAATGCACCAAAAACTAGGCAAGCATTAAGTCAACAGCTCAAATGGCCTGAAAATATCGAAAATGAAATTAATAAAATAAAAGCTAAGTTATTTAGGTTTCCTATAACTGAAATTGTAAGGTGTCTTGAACATAAAAATATTATTTTTAAATGTGCGGGAATTAGAGCATTAGCCGATTTAAAAAATAAAGAACACGTCTTAACCTTAATAAGGCTTCTTGATAAAAAAAATAATAAACTTATAAGGCTTGAAGCTGTTATAGCTCTGGGTAAAATTAAAGATAAAAATGCTGTAGATCCATTATTAAAACTTTTGTATTATGAACCATTTGAAATAAGAGTTTCAACAATAAAATCTTTAGCTTTAATAGGGTCTTCAACAGTAATACCAAATTTTATAAATACTTTAAATGATAAAGATCCACGAATAAGAATAGCAACTGCTGAAGCACTGGTGATCTTAGGGGATAAAAGAAGTATCATCCATCTTGAGGGTATAAGGTTAGATCCTGATGAGAAGGTAAGAATAGCTGCTAAAAAATGTATAAATCTTTTAAAACAAGATACAGATAAACCTGTTGTACCTCAAACTGTTCAGGCTCAACCTCAAATTGCACAAATACCTATACAAAAACCTTTGCCGTCTCCTCAGGCATTGCCTGAGCCTGATAATGTAGCTGGGCCAGCTTTAGATCAGCCACCTCGGAAAACTGTGGCTTCTGCTGCTTCCCCGGCAATAGAAAAGAAACTAGAGCAGGTTGACTCTGGAAGACCTACCATACAGCATCCAACATATGAGGGTATAAGTCCGGGCTATTATAGAAAAGAAGTTTCAGAGGCTGGTGGTGAATCAACATATGTTGATGGTAGTCAGATGATTTCTCAAATTTCTTCAAGTAAAGTTGATTTATCTAATGTTCAACTAGATGGCCCACTATTACGAGATAATATTACACCTTCATTTAAACAAGAAGAAATAGTACCGGTTCAACAATCTTCTCAAACTTTAGAACCTGAAGATGAGCTTAAAGAAGATATTGTTGAATCTCAAACAGCCGTTGATGAAAGTTATACAGAAGAACATATAAGTCTACAGCCTGACATGATTACACCAGACGAAGATGATTTGATTGAGGAAGATCAGGAAGAAGTTTATCCTGAATATACTGATGATGATAGTGATGAATATTTCGATGATGATCAGGATGATTATGTTGATGAAGACTCTTTAGAAGATGATGAAGTCATTGAAGATGAAGAGGATTCATTTAAGGCTTATACAAATGCACTTAAAAATATTAAAAAAGAAATGGACAGCTTTGTAGATGAACTTGAAGAGCTAGAAATTGAGTTTGAAGATGAGATAGAAAAAGCCAGATTAAATACTTCAAGGATTATTGATAAAGATAAAGCAGATTCTTATGCTAAAGCTATTGATGAAGGATTTGAAGAAGATTCAGATGAGTTTGAAGAGGTAAAAGAAATACCTGAAGAAGAACACGAAGAATTTGAAGAAGAAGATTCTGACGAGTTTGAGGAGGTAAAAGAAATACCTGAAGAAGAAGAACACGAAGAATTTGAAGAAGAAGATTCTGATGAGTTTGAAGAGGTAAAAGAAATACCTGAAGAAGAAGAACACGAAGAATTTGAAGAAGAAGATTCTGACGAGTTTGAAGAAGTAGAAGAAATACCTGAAGAAGAAGAACACGAAGAATTTGAAGAAGAAGATTCAGACGAGTTTGAAGAGGTAGAAGAAATACCTGAAGAAGAAGATTCAGACGAGTTTGAAGAGGTAGAAGAAATACCTGAAGAAGAAAATTCTGACGAGTTTGAAGAAGTAGAAGAAATACCTGAAGAAGAAGAACACGAAGAATTTGAAGAAGAAGATTCAGACGAGTTTGAAGAAGTAGAAGAAATACCTGAAGAAGAAGAACACGAAGAATTTGAAGAAGAAGATTCTGACGAGTTTGAAGAAGTAGAAGAAATACCTGAAGAAGAAGAACACGAAGAATTTGAAGAAGAAGATTCTGATGAGTTTGAAGAGGTAGAAGAAATACCTGAAGAAGAAGAACACGAAGAATTTGAAGAAGAAGATTCTGATGAGTTTGAAGAAGTAGAAGAAATACCTGAAGAAGAACTGGATGAACTTGGAAAAGCATATTTAGATGCTAAAGTATCTTCTGATAGACCTAAAATTAAAATGGAAACCTATGGAATGGTTGCAACAGATGATGTAATCGTTGCTCATGAAGAAGCTTCAGTAGTTGAATCTGTTGCCAAGAGCGGAGAAAGCTTATCAAAAGACGAAGAACAGACATATATTAATATGCTTCAAAGCAAAAACCTTAAAGATAGAAAGATTGCAGTTAAAGAACTTCATAATGCCATTTCGGTAGAAGCACTTGAAGCACTAGTTCAAGCAGCTACTACAGATATAAGCTGGGTTAGAAAAGAAGCAATTAAATCTATTGCTAATAACCCTAATAAAGAAAAGATTTCTCATTTGATAACGTTATTAACCGATAATAAATGGTATATAAGAGAAGAGGCAGCAAAAGCATTAGGTCAAACAAAATCGAAAAATGCCATTGATCCAATAGCCAATTTACTAACAGATGAAAATAAATGGGTTCAGGAAACCGCAATAAAGGCTCTGGTAGAAATAGATATTGATCTTTCTATTGATAAGATAAAAACATGTTTGAATTCTGAACACATTAATGTTCGTTCAGCAGCTCAAAGTATAGTTAATAAGTATAAAAATTAATTAAAATAAAAGAATAATAGATATATGAGGGTATACATCTGTACGTATACCCTCATATTTTTTAAGGAAGAACTGTAAAAGGTTAAGGTTTATTCTTCTTTTTCAAGTTCAGAAATTCTATTATTAATAGTTTCTGTTTCCTTTTTAAGTTCTTCAAGAGCAGATTTTAATAAGGCCAGTTCATGTTCTTTAGAATGCTCTTGTGGTTGAGGTGGAGTAAATAAATAACCACCAAAGCTTCTTCCCGCTCTACGGCCCATGCCTCTGCCCCTGTCAGGGCCTCTGTCGTAAGCAAAGTTCCTCCCCTGTCTGCCTCTTCCAACAGGAAAACCTCTTTCAGCTGTTACGCAATAACCAAATTCTCTACCTGTTCTTGATCCCTGCCCAAAAGGACCTGTGCCATCGAATCTAGGCATTATTGTCTCCTTTCATAAGACTAATTACCAGAGCTGTTAAATGCACTTAAAACAAAAACTTTCCTACCACAACAATTGCTTAAGTTGTCTGATGACTTAAATATTAACTAATATAAAGTAATTTTTTAAAGGGGTAGAAATAAAAAAGAATATCTGGTAATATACTATACGTGCATATGCACATTATAGCATTTTTATTAATTTTTACAAGTCTTTTGAAGAAATATCATTCAAATAAATTAGAAAGCAACTATAAGGAGGTTATGCTTGAAAAGAATTGCCGTTTCTATAACAGAAAGCGAAAAAGAGATATCACCAGCTATTAATTATTGTGAATATTATTATCTTGTTGATTACAAAGATAAAAAAATAGTCAGTATTAATAAGGTTAGAAACCCTTATAAAAATGAAAATGAAATATTAAAGCTGGTTCAATTTATTAAAGACCAAAAAACAAATGTGTTGATAACTGGTAATCTTGAAGAGTCATCTTTGAAAATGTTGAATAAGGCAAATATTAAAGTAATAACAGATTTAGGTGAGACGTTTGATGTTGTAAAAAATTATATTTCAAATAATTAATGAGGAGATAATATGTTAATAGTTTTGAGTTCTCAGGGAGATAATTTAGATGCTGAGTTAGACCCCAGATTTGGTAGATGTAAATATTTTATATTTTATGATACTGAATCGTTAAGCTTTGAATATAAACAAAACCCGTATATTAATGCATCAGGAGGAGCAGGTGTTCAGGCAAGCCAATATGTAATTTCTAAAAACCCGCATGCTATTATCACTGGAAGCCTTGGCCCTAAGGCACTAGCATTAATTGAATCTTCAGGTATCAAGTATATAACAAATGTTAGTGGTAGTATAAATCATCTTATAAAAGAATATGGCGTTTGATAGTTATGTTTGATGATTTTGATAATAATAAAAAAAATCATTTGCCTTCTGAGATTGTTAATGCAGGAATTATTGATAATGAAAATCAAATGATAATAGCAGATGAAGGTAAAATTGAAATTATCATTAACAAAGATTCAAAGATTGTAAATATAACCAGAGATGTTGTTATACCAATCCACGGAAGTAAACGATATATGGCTTTAAATTATTATATGGTATTTTTGCCTACTGCGCAGGCAAAAATACCATTACTCTATAATCTGGAATCTATAGATTACTTTTGAGGATAAGTATAAAGGTATTGTGCAGGGTTTTATTGAAGGGATAATTTCTGAATTATTTGATAATGCAATTAATTTCAAACATAAAGATTCATACAGTAAATCAAAAGATAAAAGACAAAAGCAAAATTGCAAGTGTAATAGAGGTTATAAAAAATAAATAATTTAATTAGTATTTTAAGAATTTTGTATTAACAGGAGATATATATGAAAATATCTGTTGCCAGTGGAAAAGGTGGAACAGGAAAAACTACTGTCGCACTAAATATGGCTATATCTATTGAAGAACAAGTTAACTTGCTTGATGTGGATGTAGAAGAGCCAAACTGTCATATTTTTTTACCCGGGAGTAAGTTTAATTCGGAGAATGTATATTCATATATTCCTGAAGTAGATTTAAATAAATGTAGCTATTGTGGTAAATGTGCAGAAATATGCAGGTTTAATGCAATTGCTGTTTTAAGTAATAATGTTATGGTATTTAAAGAGCTCTGTCATTGCTGTGGTGGTTGCGCAATATTATGCCCTGAAAAAGCCATATCAGAAACAAAAATACAGATAGGTAGTATTAAAACAGCTAACATATTTAACTTAAACTTTTATTATGGAGAACTTAAAATAGGTCATCCGACAGCTCCACCAGTTATAAAAGCAGTTAAAAAATATATTGAGCCTGAAAAAATTAATATTATTGATTGTCCACCTGGCACTAGTTGTGCAGCTGTTGAGTCTATTAAAGGAAGTGATTTTTGCATTATGGTTTCTGACCCAACACCATTTGGTATCCATGATTTAAAATTATCGGTTAAAGTTCTTCAACAATTGAATGTTCCATTTGGTGTAGTAATAAACAAGTGTGACACAGGAACAGATGAATTATATAAGTATTGTAGTTCACATAATATAACTATACTAATGGAAATAAAGGATGAAAGAAGAATAGCAGAAATTTATTCACAGGGTAAATTAATTGTAAATGAATTGCCTGAGTATAAAAATCAATTTAATAACCTTTTTAACACTGTAAAGGAATTAATAAAATGAAAGAGTTAGTTGTAATAAGTGGTAAAGGTGGAACAGGAAAAACAAGTATTACTGGGGCACTGGCTAAATTAGCTAGAAATAAAGTAATAGTTGATTGTGATGTAGATGCAGCAGACTTGCATATATTATTAAGGCCAGAAATAATTTATAAAGAGATATTTATAGGAGGTGTTATAGCCGAAATAAGCAAAGAAAAGTGCATTAAATGTAATGCATGCAAAGAAGTATGCAGATTTGGCGCAGTAGAAGAAAATTATGAAATTAATAAAATAGATTGTGAAGGTTGTGGTGTTTGCTATTATTTATGTAAATCTAATGCTATAACCCTTAAAGATAATATAAACGGAGAATGGTACAGATCAAATACAGAATATGGCCCTATGATACATGCGTCAATGACAGTAGGATCAGAGAATTCTGGAAAGCTGGTAACTTTGTTAAGAACTAATTCTGCTATAATTGCCAAAGAAAATGGAATTAATTTAATTGTTATTGATGGCTCGCCAGGTGTTGGTTGCCCGGTTATAGCTTCTATCACTTCTGCTTATTGTTGTCTTATTGTTACCGAACCATCTTTATCTGCTTTTCATGATTTAAAAAGAGTTTGTGAGCTTTCAAAAAACTTTAAGGCGAAGACACTGGTGTGTATTAATAAGTTTGATATTAATGAAGATATTTCAAATCAAATAGAGGAGTTTTGTAAACATATATCAATAGGCCTTGCTGGTAAAATTCCATATGATAATACAATAACAAAAGCACAAATTGAAGGAAAAAATATTATGGAGTTTCCAGAATCAATAGCTGCAAAGGCTATTAATGAGTTGTGGGTAAATTTAAAAAAAATCTTAGTAATTACATGCAATTAGGTTTTTAAAAAATTCATATTAAAGAAATTGAAAACTTACATTATTCAGGGCTGGTAAGAATATAACAGCCCTGCTTATATAATCTGGAATCTATAGATTACTTTCAAGGATAACCCGGATAATTCGTGAATTTGTTACAAACTCTCAAGGCTCAAGTAATGACTTAAGTTAAAGATTTATGCATTTAACACACTGTAAATATTTAACAGGGAGCAGGTTTTAGAGGACCGGGCCTAAAAGGCCTGCTCTGCTGGCCTTTTGGGCCCTCGGCAAAGATCTATTTCCGAAACTTTGTGAATAATCCGGGATAAGTATAACCAAATTTAAACAATATAAAATTTCATAAAAATCAGTAATAAAAATATAGTACTGTTAGCAGCCGTATTTATTGAAGGATTTATAATCGAAAGTTTTGTAGAGGATACGATTTTAATAATATTTCTTTAAAGCTGATAACCAGAACTTTTAATTTTTATAATTTTATTTAATAATAACCCTGTTTGATGATATTAGAAAACTTCTTAACAGGATTAAAAGATGAATGATACAGAGCAATTAGGCATATTTGTGACTCAAAAAAAACCACAATTACCAAAAGTTGAACCCCCATTATTGCCAGAAACAAGTTTTTTAAGCCTTGAAGATGCTAAAGAAGCTGCAATGAATTGTAAAAAGTGTATTTTGGCTCAAAGCAGAACAAAAGTTGTTTTCTCACAGGGCAACCCTGAAGCAAAAGTGATGTTAATTGGTGAGGGCCCCGGACAACATGAGGATGAGTCTGGTATTCCATTTGTTGGTAGGGCAGGCCAATTATTAGATAAAATATTTGAGTCTGTTGACATAGTAAGGGAAAGAGATGTCTATATTTGTAATATTGTTAAATGCCGCCCTCCAAAAAATAGGGTTCCTGCTCCAGAAGAAATGGATTGTTGTTATGATTATCTGGCGGCACAGATTAGATATGTTAACCCTAAAATAATTCTTCTTGCTGGCTCAACAGCTGTTAAAGGTATACTTAAAACAAAGCAGGGTATTACAAAAATAAGAGGTACTTGGTATGAAAATGTATTTGGTGCTAAAGCAATGCCAATTTTTCATCCCTCGTATCTTTTAAGAAACCAGTCTAAGCAAGTTGGAAGCCCTAAGTGGCTAATGTGGCAGGATATACAAGAAATAAAACGTCAAATGGACTTGATAGAAAACTGTTAAATGGTAAGACTTTTTTACGTTCCTGAAATATCTGAAGATTTTAAGCGAAAGCTTAGAGAATACTTTTCAATGAGGCAGCAAACACTACTACTGGCACTATTTGTTGGTCTGTTAGCTGGCTTTTTTGGCTTTGCATTTAAGATCAGCATAAATTTACTGGCAGCAGGTATTAATTCATTTGCTCTACATCCTGCTAACTGGTGGGAGTGGACATATTATCCTCTGATAGGTTTTGTAGGAGGAAGCATAGCAGGGTATTGTGTGCAGCTTGTGCCTGAGGCATCAGGAAGCGGGATACCGGAAGTCAGGCTGGCATTATTTAGAGCAGGTCAGGAAGTAAAAAGAAGAAATATTTTTGCGAAATTTATAGGTGGTGTTGCAGGTATTGGAACCGGTTTGTCTATGGGTAGAGAAGGCCCTACGGTCCAAATTGGTGCTAGTTGTGGCACTTTTGTTAGCAAACTGTTTGGAATAACAGGTAAAAGGCAAAAAGCATTTCTGGCTGCCGGTGCTGGAGCTGGCCTAGCAGCTGCATTTAATACTCCTATAGCCGGGGTTCTGTTTGTTGTTGAAGAGTTATCTCACAATTTTTCAGCTAAATTTCTGGCTCCCTGTATCGTGGCTTCTGTTACTGCCAGTGCTGTTATCAGACATATGTCTGGTAATAAGCTTTCTTATGAAGTTAATATTGTACCATTTGAATTTACAGTTGCGCATGTACCTATATATATTATCTTAGGCCTACTGGCTGGCTTACTGGGTACTGTTTTTATTAAATCAATACTCTCAAGTCTGGATTATTTTGCCAGGTTAGATAAAGTACCAAAGTGGATACAGGTAGGTATAGCAGGTTTTCTAACTGGAATCACTGCCTTGTTTCTGCCTGAAGTAATAGGAGATGGCCATGAACCAATAGAAATGTTGCTTAATGGTAAAGTATTATTAGTAATGATTCCATTATGGTTTTTTGGCAAACTTCTATTGACTTCACTGGCCTATGGCTCAGGTGCCCCAGGCGGGCTATTTGCCCCTGCATTAATGTGTGGTGCGTCGATGGGGTTGTTATTGGGGAAATTAATACAAATGTATTTCCCCGCTCTGGGTATTAATCCGGAAGTTGTAGCTTTGGTTGGAATGGGGGCTTTCTTTACCGCAGTTGTTAGAACACCAATAGCTGCAGCAGTAATAATGTTTGAGATGACAGGAAATTATCATACTATTTTACCCTTAATGTTAAGTTGTATAATAGCTGACCTGGTTTCAGCTAGAATGTTTCCGAGAGCTATATATCCTGCATTGCTTTTTAGGTCAACCGGAATAGATCTTGATGAAGAAGCAATAGGATCACCGCTTGAACAGTTCAAGGTAAGAGATGTAATGACTTCGCAGGTAGAAAGTTTAAGTAAAACTACAACCCTTGCAGAAGCATTTGAAACACTTGAGCGAAGCCATCATAATGGGTTTCCAGTTATTTCTGATGAAGGTAACTTAATTGGAATAATAACTTTAGCTGATCTGGAGAATGCTTTTTTAAGAAAAATACCACTGGAAACAAAGATTTCTGAAATTATGTCAAAACATATTATCACAGTTACACCTGATAATAAGCTTGATTATGCTCTTCATAAACTTCATGACAATAAAATCGGAAGATTAATAGTTGTTGATCCTGCTAATAATAAAAAATTAGCCGGCATTTTAACAAGAAGCGATATTTTAAAAGCTGAAATATAATATTAAATATGGCAGATAATATATCAAAAATCATTTATGATAAAAAACAGAAATTTTCTTGTTCTAATTGTCCTGATATTTGTTGTAAAAGTTTTTCAATAAAAGTAGATAAGTCTTATAGAAACAGACTTATAGAGTTAGAAGAAATTAAAGAAATATTAAAGAGTAAAAACAAAGAATTTCATAAAACTGATAACAATAATTATTATTTACCCAGTGAGTATGTATCTTGTGAAAACAGGTGTATATTCTTACATAATGAGAAACATTGTATTATTCATAGAAATTATGGCTATGAAAATAAGCCTCTTGATTGTATGACATATCCTTTTTCATTATATTTAGATGCCAATGAAAACGTGCATATAGAGGTATCGTATAAATGTAAGAGTATAATAGAAAATTATGGAGCTAATCTTGAAGATATAAAAGATCAGATAACTTCACAATTAATAAATAAAGAGTATTATCCAGAAAAGTATCCTTTATATGACTACTGTTTAGAGCAAGGTGAAATATTTAAGCTGGCTCAAAAACTTAAGGAAACCATAAATAATACTGATTATGATATTTATGAAAGTATTTTGAATTATGTTGTTTTGCTTAGCAAGTTTAAAGAGCATTATTATAAAACAAGAGATTTTGATAAATTCCTGAATAACTATCATGTTTGTTTTGATATGAACATATATAGCCAGGCAAACAATAACGTATACAGGTATATTAATTCTTTAAATTTAACAAATGTATTAATTTATTCTACTTATAACCGTAATAATCCATTATTTAAAGATGTATTTAAATTATCAACGATTTTTATTGCTTATTATGTAAGTATTTTTTCATTGTCTAATAAATTTAAATTGTATAATTCTGATAAAACTTTAAATTTAAAAAAACTACCATCTATAGATTTTAGCCTTGATAAAAGATCAGATGAGTTAATTCGTCGTTATTTGAGTTCCTGTATTATTCGGCATAAGTATCTGACAATAGAGAATAAAGATCTTAATTTTTTTAACAAAGTAATAATTATGTTTAGCATGATAAGAATATATTCAAAAATTGACTCTTTACTTTTTAATAATGAGAAAATAATCTATGAAAATGTCTTAAACGCTATTAGTCAGGTTGAATTTGTTTATTATCATACAAACTTTAAAGATATTCCTGTGATGAGTTTTCATAAAGTTATAAATGCGTTTATTAATAACCAGATTAGCTCTCCAGGTACTGCGTATAATGTAGTTTACAAAGGTTTAAGCTAATTAAAGTGTTAAAAAACATTAATAAGTTTAAATAATTTTTTTATTTTTATGGTTTTTCATGAGATTATTTTCTATCAATGAAGTAAATAAATAGAAAATATGTGAAACATGGATTATATATTTGAATTTGTAAAACAAAATGAATTTACTATTGCAACCTGTATACTTATTGGAGCATACATATCTATAGCAATAGAAAAGATTCCTAAAGCTGTAACAGCATTAATAGGTGCATCTTTAATTGTTGTTTTGAAGATATTGGATCAGCATGAAGCGTTCAAATTTATAGATTTTAACGTTATCTTTCTACTTACAGGCATGATGATCATTGTTAATGTAACCCAGAAAACAGGTGTATTTAGGTGGATGGCACTTGAAACAGTACGGTTTGCAAAAGGACACCCTGTAAAAATACTTGTAATATTTAGTATTATTACAGCAGTCTTTTCAGCTTTTCTCGATAATGTTACAACTGTTCTTCTAATGGCACCAATTACTCTGGTTGTTGCCAAAGAACAGAAAATAAGTCCATTTCCGTATTTTATATCTGAGATACTGGCCTCAAATATCGGGGGAACTGCTACTCTTATAGGTGATCCTCCTAATATTATGATTGGTTCAGCTGCCGGATTAAATTTTATGGACTTTCTAATACACTTGACCGTTCCGGTAGTAATTATATTTATAATTTTTATGGCTATGATGTATTTTATTTTTAGAAACCAACTGGTAGTAGACACTGAAAGAATGGAAGAACTTTCTAAAATTGATAATTCGCATTCAATAACAGATTATAAATTGCTAAAAATATGTCTGGTAGTATTATTTTTTGTAATTCTTGGCTTTATATTCCACGGTAAATTACACTATGAGGCTTCTACAATAGCAATGGCAGGTGCTTCAATTCTTTTAATATTTGAATCACCTAAAGAAATAATTGAAGAAGTTGAATGGACAACAATTTTCTTCTTTGTGGGCTTATTTATTATAATTGGTGGAGTTGAAAAAGTAGGATTGATTGAAATACTTGCAGAAGAAGCATTGAATTTAACTAATAAAGATTTAACAATGACTACAATATTAATTTTATGGGTATCTGCAATACTTTCAGCTATTATTGATAACATACCTTATACTGCAACAATGATACCTATGGTTGAACACCTTGGTAATTATATGGATGCAGCTCCGTTATGGTGGGCTCTTGCACTGGGTGCTTGTCTTGGTGGTAATGGATCTATAATAGGAGCATCTGCTAACGTTATTGTGTGTGATATTTCTACCAGTGCTGGCTATCCTATAAGGTTTATGACATTTTTAAAATATGGAATACCTGTAATGATTATGTCATTAATAATAAGTACTATTTATTTGTATATTTTCTATTTATAATTATTTCATTCCTCTTCAAACACAGGAGAAATTAAAATGAGGGGTATAATTAGTACAGTAATAATAACTTTTGTTTTGACTGTTTACCCTGTAAACGCCCAGAGTTCAGCCAAGGTTGATTCGCACAACCCTAAGCTATTCGTTTCAGCTTCGCAGGGTGTTTATAATGGCAGAAAATGCCTGGTTCTTGAACTAAGGGAAGGTCAGGTTCCTGTCAATGCACCTGCCGAAAGGCTAAAGCTATTGTCTGATCAGAATAATGAGTTTAAAAGCTTTCAACTTAAACAAATTTCTCCGGGCAGATTTGTTACAATGGATGATATTGTTATAGATTCTAGTTATTTTAAACTTAAGTTTTTAAATTCAACCAGATTTCAGGACGTTGAAATTAGTTTTAAAAATGAAAAAAAATAAAAAAGGTGACATTGCATTAATTTTAATGCTGTAATTATTCTTTTAAAAAAATCAAGAAGACTTGTGCATAAGTGTATATATTCTCAAAAAAGCAAAGGTAGCAGAGAAATAGTGTCGGGCTTAAAAGGCCCGCGCAGCGGGTTTTTTTAAGCCCGACACTTGTTAGCCACTATTCCCTGATATTTTATAAAACATTAGTTATGCAGAGGTCTCTTAAGTATTGACATAGACACTTCTTAAATCAGGAATCAGCGAGGAGGTTGTATGGTGTGTTTTTTGCTTGCTGCGCTAGCAAAAACACATTCGCTCTCTTCTTCTGAGAACTATCATCTGAATTAACCCGGTTAATTGTTTAAAAAACATTATATACTGATCCTTGAAAGTAGTTTATAGATTCTATATTGCGTTCTGTCAGAATAGATTCATTATTTATCTGGAATATTATAAATACAATAAATGTGTTGAAGATCACAATAGTTTGTATTGGCCATCACTGAGAAAGAAAAAAAAGTAATTTATTATTATAAAGCTAGTCCAAATAACTCCGGGATCATAACAGTAAATAAAAAGTTAGGATGAAAAACATGCTCTACCTCGACATGCTAAAAGCACAAATTGAAGAATATTCTAACAAGATTCAATTTCTGAAAACTTTGTTCAATTCTAAAAGTGATCCAGGTACAAAAACAATAATATTGATGCAGATTGAACATGCTGAAATACATAAAACAAGTCTGAATAAACTTGTTGGAATGTTTCAAAATGCATTTTAATTTCAACCAACATCTTCTCACTATTATTTTAGTCAGTATGAATTAGCAAGCTTTATCTAAAATTTTATTGATTGGTGGAAGTTGAAGACAATTTCGCAAACTGGTACAAATTTTGTGTCATGCTTTTTGCTGTAATAAATTCTCTTGAATCTATAATTACTTTCAAGGAATAGTATAGTAAACGCATGAAATTATGAGACATAACTGGAAATCATGAGGGTGTTATGCCCGCCTTCGGCGGGCATAACACCCGAACCCTTTATTTTCTGAAGTCTATTTTATTTATGCGTTCATTATATAATAATTTAAAGTTGCATTTTTAAATTATCGGGGTAAAGAATTATGCATAAAAAGATTCTTGATCAAAACAACAGTCTATTGTTAATAATTGATATTCAGGAAAAATTTAAAAATATTATTTATAACAGTGAAAAAGTAATTGAAAATACAATTAAACTGGTAAAAACTGCAAATTGGCTTGAAATACCTGTTGTTTATACAGAGCAATATCCAAAAGGTATTGGCCCAACAGTTGAAGAAATTAAACAACATCTGGATAAAGCTAAATATTTTGATAAATTAACTTTTAGTTGTTGTGGAAATACTGAATTTATAAGTTATTTGAAATCAACAGGAAAAAACCAGATTATTGTTTGTGGAATAGAAACTCATATTTGTGTCAACCAAACAGTTCATGGCTTACTTGAGAATAATTTTATACCACATTTAATAATAGATGCAGTTGGCTCAAGGGTTATTGAAAATCTTGAGGTAGGAATAAATAAAATGAGAGATTCCGGTGCCGTTATATCTTGCCTGGAAATGTGTTTATTTGAACTTATGGATAATTCTAAACACCCTTACTTTAAAGATATTCAAAAACTTATTATCTAGAAAGAATAAATAAATTGACTATATTAATAAAATTATTTGATTAGTGATTAAATAATATCTGATTAAAGCCTTTTATTCTGGCAGTTTTTGCAGACACCAAATAGTTTAAACTGAACATCAATTAATTCAATTTCATATTCTTTAGAAAGTTTCTCACCTAATTCATAGAGAGTTTTATCCTGTATTTCAATAGTATTGCTACAGTTAACACAAATAATATGATGATGGTATGAGGATGCCCCTCTGAATAGCTCATAATGTTTATGATCTTCTGCAAAATCTAATTCTCTTAAGAGACCGACAGAGGTTAAAAGTTTTAATGACCTATATAATGTAGCTAAAGAAATTTTAATATTTTTTTCACCCAGTTTTAACTGTAATTCTTCAGCACTTAAATGAGTACCTTCAGGTAAATCAAAGAAGAATTGTAAAAGTTGTTCTCTTTGAGGAGTAATTCTATACCCCTTTTTTCTAAGGCTTTTGATTATTTCATCAGTATTATTAACCATCTATATGTCCTTAATAAAAATGAACACTGTTTAATTTATTAAAATCTAAGCGTTTTAAGTAAACAAAACCTTAAAATTTTATATATTCAAATTATACTATAAAGAATTCTATAATTGTTAAGCCTTATAAAGCTTTATTTCAGGTCTTAAAAAACCTTTAGTTATACAATTAGTAATAATTTAACAAATAAATTTTTTTTAAATTAAAAAAAGAAAAATTTATAATTATTTTTGTATCTGCCATTATAAGAATGTTTAAAACATATTAAAACTTGAAATATTAAACAAATCCGTTAGCTAAATTGTAAATAATATCGTTTAATTAATATAAAGAAAACAAAAGCATTGTTATATTTATGATATTATTTTAATCACACTAATAAAGTCAATTCACATCAATTTTAGGATATATCCAAAAAAATGATAAAACCATTTGTTTTAGCATTTTTACCAGGAGTAGGCCCGCTAGAGCTGATAGTAATATTTGTTGTTGCATTGCTTATTTTTGGGCCGCAAAAACTTCCTGAAGTTGGTAAGGCCCTTGGAGAGAGTATAAAACAATTTAAGAAAGCATCTAAGGCTTTAGATAATGATAGTGAAAGCTCAGACAATAATAATTAAATAGGAGGGATGCGCTATTAAGGTTACATTCCCACATATGGGTACAGTTTACATAGTTTTAGCTTCTTTAGTCAGAAGTTTGGGTGGCGAAGTCATTATACCACCGTATACTAACAAAAAAACATTATCAATTGGAACCCAGTATAGCCCTGAAGCTGTTTGTTTGCCATACAAATTATTGTTGGGCAACTATATTGAAGCAGTTGAAAATGGTGCAGAAGCATTATTAATGATTAGTTCACCAGGTATATGCAGGCTTGGTGAATATGGTAAAGGTATTGCCAATGCAATTGAAGATCTTGGTTATAAGGTTAAAATTGTTAATGTTGATTTCTATAAAGGTAAATTTATGGAATGTATTAGAGCACTCCGTGAAGTTACCGGTAATAATAACTTTTTAGATCTTGCTAAAGCATTATACATGGCAGTTAGAAAAATTATTGTTCTCGATGATTTAGAAATTTTACTTTCTTATCATCGTGCAAGAGAAGAAACTATTGGTGATTCAGAAAAAGTATTTAACCGTAATCTTAAAAAGATTGATAAAGCTTTAACCTTAAAAGAATTAAATGTTGTATTTAATTCTGCTGTTGAAGATTTTAAAATGGTTAAACTTGATCCTGATAAAGATGTTCTTGTTGTTGAGTTGACAGGTGAAATATTTATGGTTCTGGATTCTTTTTCTAACCAAAATCTTGAAAGAGAACTCGGTAGAATGGGAGTTGAAACCAGAAGGAATCTGCATTTGTCAGATTGGATAAGAACTGCAATGATGCCATCATGGTTTAGAAAGACTGAAACACATCTTGAAAGAGCGTGGAAATTTGCTAAGCCTTATCTAAAAAGAGATATAGGTGGAGATGCTCTTGAGTCAGTAGGTGATGTTGCACATGCTGCTAAATCTAATGTTGACGGTATTATACATATTAGCCCATTTACCTGTATGCCTGAAATAATGGCTCAAAATATATTCCCAAGAATCAAACAGGATGCTGATATACCTTTATTGTCTCTTGTTTTAGATGAACAGACTGGCAGAGCCGGTTATGTGACAAGGCTCGAAGCCTTTGTGGATCTCGCCGCAAGAAGAAAGCGTCTTAGGATTGCTGCTGCAACAGCTTAAAATGATAAATTTAATTTAAAAGGCGGTTAATTTAACCGCCTTTTAAAATTTATATTATAAACAGTCACGCTGTGAAAAATTTTATGATGCCATTGCGTTTTTCTTAGTTGATAATACAGGAATATTAGCTATTAATGCCATTGTTTCTGTATCAGTTTCGAGCCTTAAATCAAGGGTCTCTTTGTCTATTTCAACATATTTTTGTATAACTTCAATTAATTCTTCTTTCATTTTGTCCATTACGCCAGGTGCAAGTTTAGATCTGTCGTGCATTAAGACAAGTTTTAATCTGTTTTTAGCGTCATCACGCGTATCTTTGTATTTTGGGTTGATATCTATTTCCTTGCTCAGGAAATCAATTATTTTTGACACTTTATTCCACATATAAAAACTCTCCTTTTGTTAAGCATTAACTACCGGTGCAAGAATCTTTTTAAATTTGTCGAACCAGGTAATAGGTTCTTCAAGGTTAAGTAATGGTACATCTTCACCCATTAATCTTCTTGCAACGTTTCTGTATGCTTTACCAGCCAGTGAGTTTTCATCATTAACTATAGGGTCACCTTTGTTAGTACTAATAATAATATCTTTGTCTTCAGGTATAACACCCAGAAGCTTTATAGATAAAATATCCAGTACATCATCTACACCCATCATATCATTAGTTTTTACCATACCGGGTCTTAATCTATTTATTAATAACCGATATTTTATTTCATCTTCTTTTGCTTCAAGTAAACCAATAATTCTATCAGCGTCTCTAACTGCAGACATTTCAGGTGTTGTTACTATTACGGCTTCATCAGCTTTATGTATAGCATTCTGAAAGCCTTGCTCAATACCTGCAGGGCTGTCAATAATTACGAAATCAAAATCTTCTTTTAACTTTGTTATGATTTCATCCATATCTTCAGTTTTTAATGCAGATTTGTCTCTTGTCTGGGCAGCAGGCAAAAGAACAAGATTAGGCATTTTTTTATCTTTTACTAGTGCCTGATGTAATTTACAACGTTCTTCGACAACATCAATAATATTATAAACAATTCTGTTTTCCAGTCCCATTAAAATATCAAGGTTTCTTAACCCTATATCAGTATCAACTACAACTACCTTAGCTCCGTTTCTTGCTAAAGCTGTACCAATGTTAGCTGTTGTAGTTGTTTTACCTACTCCTCCCTTGCCGGAGGTTACTACTATTGCGCGACCACTCATATTATTACAAATCCTCCTCTAAACTATACTATTTTAAGGAATATATTCTGATTTCCCCGTTAGATATTCTTGCTACTTCAGGTTTTATAGATAATTCTTTATTGAAGTCAGTTGTTTTGTCAGGTCTTCTGGCTATATAATCAGCAATTCTAAGCTGTATAGGATCCATTTTTAGCGCTCTGATGCTGGCTTTATAATTATTTCCAGCGCCAGCATGTGCTATGCCGCCTAATGTGCCCCACACTACGATATCACCTCCTGCTACTACTTCGCTTCCAGGGTGGGTATCGCCAGCTATAATGATATTGCCATCGTGTGTCACTACCTGACCTGATCTAAGGGTTTGATTGATGTATAAGGTAGTTTTTTTCTTGGTCGTAGAATTATCTGTTTCTTGAGTTGGTTCATCTTTTTTTTCAAAAGGCAGGTCAATTTTGTGTTGAACCATTTGTTTATCAACATTTAAAATTTCAATAACTTCATTAATAGTTTTAAATTCTGAACTTTGAGAGGATCCTATATCTGGTAGAATTTCTTCTCTATGAGTATTATGTTTTTCTTTTTCTTCAGAATTAGTATTTGTAGAAGTTTGCTCAGTATTGTTATTGAGTAATTGACCTATAGTAGGATCTATTATTGATTCAATCATATTACTCTGTGTATTTAATTCAATATTATTAAAAGAATTTTTAAAATCTTCAAATATTAAATCTTTTGGAGCTTTTTCAGATACAGTTAAGCCTGAATTTAATGCTGCAAGCTGAGTTTGTACAACCGATGAATAAATTTTATCTATTTTAGAATTATTTTGTTCCGCTAAAGATTTTAACCTTGCCATATGGCCCTGAGTTAAAACAAATTCTCCAAGCACAATAGAAACTGAAGCATTTTCAAATACTTTAGATATAATGATTTCTTCAAATTTACTCAATGCTTGAGCGGTATTTGCATTATCTGTTAAGTCTATTATGTTTTTGGCTAATACTGTAGTCATAATATTTCTTTTATTTGCCCCCATTTTAATTATCAACTAATGAAAAAATGGCTATTACAAAAATTTGTATACTATACAAAAATTATACTAGAGTGTGTCACTTTTGCTTACCCGTCATGAGGAAAGTGGGGCAAAAACCGTTATTAAAAAGAGTTTTGGCCATTATTACAATTAGAAACCTTTTCTTAAAAAACTTCACAATTCAATAAATTTATATATTTTTTTATTAAATAGAAGTATCTATTATTGAATATATAGCACTTATAATTATTTATTTTCTTGCGTGACTTGCATAAAATTATCTTTAGAAAGTGGCTGAATGATCTCAAGGCCTTCTCCACCAATTATTTCGGCTTCTTCGCCATCAATATCTAAATAGACTTTTCTTATAGGTTCAGCATCTAAAGCAGTATATGTAAGTTCTTTCATCCTTCCTACAATGCTATTTGATCCACCACCATATGCAAATTGTTTATTAATATTGATTCTTACTGTGTCAGGAGTTTGCTTTACTTCAATAATTCTTGTACCTTCAGGTATTTCAGAATAGAAACCTTTTTCTTTTTCAGTTTTGGTCGGGCCTTTTATTAATTCTGCTAATGCCCTTGAAAGAGGATCTTCACCTTTTATAAGCTTTCTTTCTATAGGTTCTATAACTACTTCGTTTCCTATAACCTTACTGAAGAAAATATTAATTTCATTTTTAGAACTAGAAGGCGTATGTTTTACTATGAATAAAGCTGAAATAGCAATTAATAATAATATGATAATTAATATTGTAAATCGTAAAATCTTATTCAAAATCCTCTACCTCTTTAAGCTAAGATCGTTTATTGTTCGTATAAGCAAATTGTACTTAAATATTATAGCAAACTAGTTGTTGTCTATTTGATATATAGTTAAGAAATTTTATTTGTTGTAATTAATAAAACTTGTGTATAACTATACCAGTATTCAAAAAATTAAGTTATACTATTCCTTGAAAGTAATGATAGATTCCAGAAATTTTACTACAGGGTGTTTTCGATACTGTGCTACGCAAGCAAAAATACCCCCCTCTCTTCTTTTGAGAGCTATCATCTGAATTTACAGTATGTAAATCCAGTATTTTTAAAATATGTCATTAGAAGAAGGTTTTACCTAAATGAAACAAATTCATGAATTAATCAGG
>JBFMGH010000355.1:0-2391 GCA_040752795.1 Cyanobacteriota bacterium | reverse complement strand
TGGCTGCCCCCCAAACCAAAAACACCCTTTAAAACCTCTTTGCTGATTCCTGATTTGTTTGTAATCTGCTATAAATAAAGAACAAAAGCTCTTTTATTGAAGTAAAATAAAAAAAAGGCAGCATTTAGAAAATGAAAAATATTTTACTTCGTTTTATTCAAAAGCTCAATTTTATCTGGATGTTACTGGGTGTAACACTAATATTATTTTTTCTAGTTAACTTTTTTGCCAGTTGCATATTAGTGTTTATTTCTGATAATGAATCATATAAACAGGTTGATAAGTATAATAACTTGAAAACATATTGTTATTCAGGTAGTCAGTGGGTAGATGAATATTTAACTGAGCTCTATAATTGTTCAAAGGATTTAAAATGGGTCTCGTATGTATATTGGCGAAGACAAAAGGTTTCTGGTAAGCATATAAATATAGATAAGTATGGTCATAGAAAGACATGGAAATCTGATACAAAGATTAGTAACCCTGTCAATCAAAAGGAAATAAAGATATTTTTATTAGGTGGCTCTACAATGTGGGGAGAATGGGCTAGAGATGATTATACAATACCTTCTGAGCTTGCTAAATTACTATATAACAATAGAATTAAAGCAAGAGTTATTAACCTCAGTGAGTCAGGTTATAATAGCACACAGGAACTTATAGTTCTTGTTAACGAGATACAGAAGGGTAATATCCCTGATATTGTTATATTTTATGACGGCATTAATGATACTTTTAGCGCAATACAAAGTAATAAAGCCGGAATTCCATTAAATGAATCAAATAGAGAAAAAGCTTTCGAGCTTGAAAAAAATATATATAATTTAACTACTGAATATTATAAGAATTTAATAAAACAGTTATCGATATATAAGCTTATATTGGTGATAAAATCAAAACTAGTTAGACCTCAAAGCCCTGATAAGTTTATATATGAAAATACATTAAGTGATGAAGTAGTTAAAACATATTCTTCAAATGTTAATATTATTGAAAATATTTCAAATAGATATAATTTCAAATTACTCTTTTATTGGCAGCCAATAATATTTAGAAAAGATAAACTTACAACTTATGAAAAAATCAAAGCTAAAGATGATTATAGGTTTGAAAAATTTTATAAGAGTGTTTATGAAGCTGTAGATAAATCTAAGGTTCTTAATTCAAATCAAAACTTTTATAATCTCAGCAAAATTTTTATTAATAAAGAAAATACTGTTTTTATTGACGTTTGTCATGTCACAGAAGAAGGTAATTTAATAATTGCAGAGAAAATGTATCTGGATATAAAAGATGTGATTAATAAGCCTTCTATGGCCAAATAATAAAAGTTCAATTCTGTACTAGTTTTTTATATAATCACGTTCGTCAGTATAATTGTGAATAATGTCTAAGGCTTTTTTAACTTTAGGAGTTAATTGAATGATACTTAAAATTTCAGTTTTGTAATTATCTTTATTTAGGGTAGATGAATTAGATCCATTTTCTTTAATATCACTAATTATTTTATTTACTCTGTCAATGCGTGATAGAGTTTCAGGGTGACGTCTGGCTAAACTGAAATTAATAGATTTGTCTATGATTGTTGGAGGTGTATCTGAACCTGTGGCTTTTTTAATGTTTTCAATCAGGTTAACAGTGTTCAGGTAACCTTTAAGACCGGCCAAATGGTATCCTGTTTGAGAAAGAAATTCAACACTTTTGCCATCAGCAATAAATTCTTTTTCGGGTTCATTTAAGAAAATAGATTGTTCCATTATGTAGATATTATCTGTTGTATTAATATCACCACAGGTATTTGGGCCCTGACACATTTCAAAAAGATCATTCATTATATCCATATTATTTGTTTCTAAAGGTTTATCAGATTTAAGATGTTCATTATTAATTATTTGTCGGATTGTTTTTGATGTATTTTGAGTTTCTTGTTGACTGGTATTTGAGGTGTTATCACTTTTTGCAATTTGAATATTTCCATCAGTACTTTGAGGATTAATTTCAATGTCAGAAGGGTTGTTTTCACTGTCTTCAATCAGTGTGTTAATATTATTAGTGTTTTGAATGTTATTCTTGATGTCAGAAGGTTTATTATCACTGGTTTCTATTATAGAGTTAGAGTTATTTAATGTGGTTGTGCTGTTCTTATTAGATTCTATAGCAGATTTTGTCAGGTTGTTATCATTAATTGTTGTATTTTTATCTTGAAGCGTTGTTTTATTAAGGGTTGAATTATTTGATGTTGATGATGCAGTATTGTTGTTGATACTACTGTTATTATTAATGTTGTGATTGTAACTAACATTAACGTTATTTTGGGTTCTTGTAGGGATAAATGTGTTTGATAGGTTAGAATCTTGATAAGGCAAATATTGAGGTTCCTTTTTGGTTAGT
>JBFMGH010000354.1:0-2523 GCA_040752795.1 Cyanobacteriota bacterium | reverse complement strand
GCAGCGGGCCTTTTAAACCCGACACTATTTCTCTACTACCTTAGCTTTTTTGAGAATATATACACTTATGCACAAGTCTTTTATATGGACCAAATTTACCTCTCTTTTTCTGAGAACTATCACTGAATTAACAGTGTGTAAATTAAGTATTTTTTAAATATGTCATTAAAAGCAGGCTTTCTTAATTGTAACAAATTCATAAATTAACGGGTTAAAGAATTCAGTGAAGTTTTATTCTGAGGTAAGTTGTATATTTTTTTCCTGAAGGTTTTGATAAGCCTGTTGAATAATGATATTTTCTTTTTGTGTCAGGCTTTTAATTTGTGCTGCAAGGTTTTTAATGTCGCCACAATTTATCATACAACTTTTACTTACAAGTGGAAACTTGTAATCTTGCCCCTTTTTTTTACTGGTACTCTGACAATCTGCATTTAATAAAAACTTATAATTTATATCATCTTCAGCTTTCCAGTAGTTAGTGGTTAAAGAAACAAGTTCTTCAATAATAAATTGTTCTTTGAAATCTTTTAAAGTAAGGTCTTGTTCTTTAAAATTAATAGAATTATATTTAATGGCGATTTTGTTTCTAAGTTGTTCCCAGTCATCTACAGCTTCAAAAATGTTATCGGCTTCATCAAATTTTTCTAAGCTATCTCCAGTGCATAAGTTATTGAAATAATCTACGTACTTTTCATCTACGGCATTTAACTCAGAGGTCATGATTTTATATTGCTTAAAAATATAATTAAGATTTCTACTGTCATCGATTTTTTTTGAACCACAGGCACTAAGGAGTATTAAAATTGTTATTAATAAAGTTTTTTTCATAAATTATATTTTTTTAAATATTCCTCCCTTGCCTGAGGAGTCCTGATATTTTAATAAATCAGCTTTAAGTTTTTCGAGTTCAGCTTCAAGTTCTTTAATTCTACGGTCTTTAGCGTCAAGAAGGGGTTTAAATTCTTTTAATTGATCTTCAACTTTTTGTTTTTCACTGGTAATAATTTCGAGGCTTTCTTGCAGAACTTCAACATCAGCCTGAGTATTCTGTTCACTGGCTGCTACAATAGTGCTTGCTTTTTTAAGAACCAGCAAACTATTTAATTGATCTTTTGTTACATAATTAACTCTAATTAAAACTTCTTCTAATGTGGTTTCTTCATCACCAGCAAAAGCTTTATTGCTTTCATTCATAGTAAACTCAGCAAATGAAAGTTGATCGGGGGTTATTTTATTTAATCTGACAAGCAATGTACCTATATCAAGTTCATCAGCAATATATTTAAAAACGTTAAGAATTTGATTAGATTTTATATGTTCTACAAACCCTTTTTCTTCAGCTTCAATAATGATGTCTGCAAATTGTTTCAAATTCCATCTATTGCTGCAACAAAGTTCAACAACATTTTTATGGCCATCAACTTGATACAAAAACCTTTTCATAATTTCAGATAACTGAAGAGAGGCAGCATAACCTTTATCTTCAAGACATTTTTTACCCAGCGTACTTAATTTAGGAACATATAGTTGAAGTAAGTCATTTTTATCAATGGCTTCAAGTAGGTCAACATTTGTCATTTGTTTAATATCATCACGTAATTCTAGATAAATAGCCTGTTTTACCCAGTAAGGTTTTTCTGTAATATTCTCTAATAGTGACCTGAAAAAAGTTCGATCTAAAGTTTTATTAAACAGGTCACCCGAAGGAATAAATTTTTTTATTAAATGATCAGTGTCATAACTTTTACCATACCAGGGAGTATCTTGAGAGTTAGGGCCTGACATATAACTAATCCTAAATAAATATCTACCTAAAGTGAATTAATTTTACTACAAAATATGTTCAAACACATAAACTAATTATTCTGAGCTTGAAAATAAAAATAAAGCTAATAGATATTATTAGCTTTACAATAAAAATTATTAGAAAATCTAGATCCCCATTTCCTTCATAGCTTCTTCGTTATCGCCTTTAGAAGAGCGTTTATGCAGTTCAGCTTTAATAGAATTCATTACTCTTTCAACGTAAGTTTTTGCATTTTCAAATAAAATTGAAAATGTAAATGAATCCAGCATTACAGGTTTATCTTCACCTTTAAACTTATATGTAGCCTGAATGCTTGGCCCAAATTCACAGCTTTTTTTTGAAAGTGTTAATGTATCACCTTCAGTATTAGGTAATGCACCCACCTGTTCTTTTAATGGTGAATATACTAACTTTTGAAAATCTCTTGCTTTATCAGCAATTGACTGACGAATGTTTGGATCTAATTTTAAATCTGCTTTAAATGATACTGGTGAATTTTGCATTCCACTGTTAATCATAAATTCCTTCATCCCCTCCCAATTAAAAAATTAAACGAATAATTCCCCCTGATTAATTAAATAACTAAATAAAAAAAAAGTACCTATTTGTTAAGAATAATTAACTGCAAATAAATAGAGTTATACTGATCCTTGAAAGTAATCTATAGATTCCAGATTATAGAGGCAGGGTGTTTTTGCCTGCGTAGCAGGCAAAAA
>JBFMGH010000353.1:0-6912 GCA_040752795.1 Cyanobacteriota bacterium | reverse complement strand
TTTATCGATTTGAAATAGGTTTTATTTTTAAATTGATTTTATTAAGTAATATTAAAAATATAAATATTACAAAAACAGGCAGGTTTATACCGAAAAAGTATATACGCAGTATATACTAAGTATATTTTTCACTGGTCTTTGTTGATCATTTGTAAATAATACCGATTTTACAAGAACAATTTCGAGGCAATTCGAATCAAATAATTGTTTTTTTAAACATAAGAGGGATTTTATTTAAGGGCATCATTCGTCTTATTTTAACGTGCATTTACGGAGGAATTGTTTTATGGCTAATGTAAGTAGTGTTAATCGCACCGAAAGAAGAACTGAGACTAAAACTCAGGAAACACAAAAGACTCAAGAACAAACACAACCAAAAAGTGCTGATGTAAATAGTACAAATCCTAGCGAACGTGCTAAAGACATTCAGAGAAACGGTGAGATTAAGGACGGAGTATTTAAATCAAGATCTGATGCAACAGTTGGCGATATCGCTCAAGCTAACTCAATGAAAGAAGATGGAACTGTAGATCCTGCAGCAGTTCAACAACAAGTTATCGATACAGTAAAAAACAATCCTGAATTAGCTGCTAAAGCTAAAGAATTAGGTATTGATTTAGATAATCCATCAAAAGATGATTTACAAAAACTTGCTAACTTAGACGTTAAAGCTGGTCAAGAAGTTAAAACACCTGAAAAAGCTCAAGAAGCTAAAGCTCCTGAAGAAGCTCAAGAAGATAAAGCTGCTGAAGAAGAAAAGAAACCAGAAGGCAATTGTAATAAACCATCTGAAGCTAAGGAAGCTGAAAAAGCTGATGATAAAAAAGGTCAGGCTGAAACAAAACTTGGTAAAGCTATGGAATTAGTTCAACAAGCTGAGCAAGCTCAAGACCCAAGTCAAGCTAAAAGTTTAGCCAGTCAAGCTATTCAACTCATCAATGAAATCAGAGCTGAAAAAGGCATTAAAAAAGGCGAAAACCAGCAGCAACAACAAGGCGCTAATGGTGCTAATGGCCAACAAAATCAACAAGGTCAACAAGTTGCTCAACAAATTCAAGCTGGTGCTAACGTTGATGTTAAAGCTGTTGATGAAGTTATGAAAGGTGGCGACAATGGCCAGATCGCTCAGGTTCTTGATGCTTTAGAAGCCAGAGCTCAAAAAGCTATGAATGGTAACAATAGTACTTTAAATGCTATGAATATGTTAGGTAATAACAATATGGCTAATATGAATATTCAGTTACCATATATGAATAAAGCTGTCGCATAACACAATAAACTACAACTAGTATAAACAATTCGTTAGATATATATTCTAATTGTTAAAGGTTTCAATACATTTAAACCAACTAACTGCCTATGAATAACTTAAATCCCGGCTCCCTGTAATAGGGAACTTTTTTTTTTGCTTTTGTATTGGAAAGTATACGTAAGTATTGCCCATCGACTTATAAAAATTTAAACATATTCCCTAATTTTTTTTATAGCTGGTTTAAGGTAAAATTACTAAAATTTATATTGTTTGTAAAAATCGGGGAATATGGGGATATTATGTTTGTTACTTTACAAAGTCCACCTGCTATTACAGATTTGCAGAAGAAAACCATTCGTGGAATAGTTAATATATTTGAAACAGGTAAAGTTCTGGGTGATTATTCTAAAGTTACACTTCTTCCTGGCGATCCAGGGCACTTGACATATGGTAGATCTCAAACTACTCTTGCTTCAGGGAACCTGTATTTTTTAATTAAATCATATTGCCTGGCTGATGGGAAATATTCTTCTCAATTAAGACCATATTTAGACAGGTTGGCTAATACTGACTTAACCCTTGATAACGATATGACTTTTCGGCAGTTATTAAAACAAGCAGGTACCGACCCTGTTATGCAAAAAACTCAAGACGATTTCTTTGATCGAGCATACCTGGACAGGGCTTTTAAACGTGCTGATGACATGGGTATTTATACACCATTAGGAAAAGCCGTTGTGTATGATTCTTATGTGCATGGCTCTTTTAACCTGATTTCAAACAAAACTACAAATCTATTGGGCAAGAGCCCGGCTCAGGCTGGTGAAACTAATTGGGTACTTAAATATATCGAAATAAGAAAAGATTGGTTAGCTAATCACGCTAATAAAATTCTCCATAAAACTGTTTATAGAATGAATACATTTCTTGATTTAATTAAAGATAACAAATGGGACCTTAAACTTCCTATAAAAGTACACGGTCGAACTATATCTGATGATACATTTGAAACTAAGGTTCCAGATTCACCACGAACAGATGATAAGTTTTTACCACTCCTGAGATTAAAAATACCTTATATGACTGGTAAATATGTGACAAAAGTTCAGGAAGCATTAATTAATAAAGGCTATGATGTGAAGCCTGATAGTGTTTTTGGCCCTAAAACTGATTTAGCTGTCAGAAAATTTCAGGGAGACAATCACCTTGTTAAAGATGGGATAGTTGGCCAGCAAACTTATGAAGCTTTAGGTATAGCTTAAATTATCGTTGGTTTAATTAAAGACTTTTTAATGAATGAGAACGTTTGGCGGCTATGTATCCTGCTGACTCGCCCATTGACCAGCATGTTGGCTGTATTCTTAAAGAGGCCTGGGCTGAAAAATCTGCACTTATACACCTTCCGGTTACTAATAAATTATTTATTTCATGTGTTTCAAGACATTCGAGTGGTATTTCGTAATAATCATTTTCTTTTAAAGAAATTAAACCGCCCTCACCACTATTTGTTGAATGAATATCAATAGGATAATTGCATCTTGCAACTGCAGACTTAAATTTTCTTGAAGATGTAATGTCATCTGTAGTAAGAGTATATCTGCCTTTTATTCTTCTTGAATCTCTTATACCAATATTATTAGCAGTATTAACTATAAATGCATTTTCAAAACCAGGAAAATATTTTTTAACAAAATTAGTGAGCCGTCTGATTTGTTTCCTTCCTGTGATTTGTGCATATGATAAATCCTCTGCACTAAGTGGAGATAAAGGTTTTTTTGAATAGATTCTGGGGCAGTTAAAATAAACAAACCCTCTTTGACCTGGCATAGTAAAAATCTGGAAATATGTTGCATCTTGAGGTTTTAAGATGTTATGAACAAGCGCATCCATGAAAATATTTCGTAGAGCCCAGGGCTTGTCTTCAGAAGTATAAGCAGTTGTAAGTAAAATATCTCCTGATTTGGTTTTGTAAATTGGTGATACATTTCGATCTAAATCAGTTTGTTCAAGCCATACGGCAAATTTTTCAGTATCTATGCCAGCTAAAACAAAACGATGAGACATTGCCTGTGTTACACCATTGAAGCCCACTTCAAAAGGTACACCGGATGAAGCTGCTAGTGTGGCGTCACCTGTTGCGTCTATATAATAGTTTGCAGAATAATTATTTATGCCTGATTTATTTAATACTTTTACGGATTTAATACTTTTATTTTCGACAACTGAATTAATTACCTGTGTATGGAACAATATTTTAACTCCAGATTCTTCCATCATTTCATCTAATATGAACTTCATCATTTCAGGCACAAACCAACCTGGGTTATTATCAAAATTGGTTGCGGCAAAGCCTATATCACTTAGCCTTTTTAAAACCTCTTTGTAAAGGGTTCCACCAAGGTTTGTTCCATCAGAAAGAATTGTTTTCATCATTGGAGTAACATATGTTGATGTTGCAGCACCGCCTAAATATCCCTGCTCTTCGATAATTAAAACTTTTGCACCATTTCTAGCTGCAGATATAGCTGCTGCACAACCTGATGTGCCTCCACCTGCTATAATTATATCAACGGTTTTTTCAGTCATAAATTGTTAACTCACCTTCTTTTAAGGAGATACTTTAATAAACCTGGTTTTATATTCCTCTAAATAGTTTGTTTCTACTTCATTTAAAAGTGAATAGTCAATCAAATTATCATCCAATGGGGCATAAGTCATACAATGAACTTCTAGCCATCCCTGATTAGCTTTATATTCATTATGGTGTTTTTTTAATGTAACAATATTTTCTATTCTTACACCGCCCCAGTCTTCTATATAAATACCGGGCTCTATAGAAAACACCATATTTTCTTTGAGTTTTAGGTTTGCTGTTGAAGCATAAGAAATAGTAGGCGGTGATTCGTGAACCAATATTCCTATACCATGACCAGTTCCATGATTATAGTCATAACCATGGTTGGCTATAATAGTTCTTACCTGATTATCAAGATAAGTACCATCTTTGTCAGGCGGTATCTCGGCTGATAGCCCATTAATAGCTGCCTTAAGTACAATAGTATAAATCTTTTTTTGCTCATCGGAGGCAATAACATTATTTGCTCCAGCAATGAATGTTCTGGTTAAATCTGTTGCGTAGCCAGCTTCAAAGTAACACCCTGCATCTACTAATATAATATCTCCCTTTTTAACAATATTTTCTGCACTGGCGTCAGTATAATGAATAATAGCTGAGTTTTTCCCGGTAGAGCATATAGGTGAAAAGCTTAACCTGGTTGCACCATAACTATTAAATGTTGAAACAAGTTTATTTTTTATATCATATTCAGAGATCATTAACCCGGAATTTATTCTATTATTTACCCAGTTGATTAAATCATTAAAAACATTGTCTGCTTTTATAAAGCAATTTTGCATATAATTTAGTTCTGAATTGTTTTTAATACTCTTGAGTTCTTTTATAGGGTTTTCTTCAATAGACAAAAGTTTGCAATCTTTAGCAATAAGACTTCTAAGTTTATCTAAAATGGCGCAATTAGTTGATGAAGGGTCATAACCAATGTGGATTCTTCCTTTTTGCCTGTCTATATATGCATTTAGTGTTGGCTGTAAATTGCTTATTGGTAAGATTTCAAATGCATTATTAAGGTTTTTTAGGTTTTGACAGCCTAAATCTCCAACGTTAGTAAAAAGAAATGCATCTTTCAGACTAATGAATGCATAACCTTTAAATGTTGAATTATAATCAATTTCATCGCCTCTTATATTGGTAATATATGCTAGCTCATCAAGTTTAGAGACAAAATAGGCATTCAAATTTAAACCAAGTAATTTATTTCTTATTGCCTCAAGTTTGTCTATACAGTTCAGGCCTGCAATATCAGTATTTACATGGTATATAGTTGTTTTTTTAAAATTTTCTATTTTGCCTAAAAATTCCTCCTTAAGGTTAGTAAACAGTGGTGTAAAAACGGAAGTATTACTAACTTTTTTAGTTTCTTCTCTTAAGAATTCAATCATTTTTTCGCTAAATTGATTTGGGTCATAACCTACAATTATATTTTTGCCCTGAGAAATTTTAGCCAGTATTTTAACCATTCTGTGAGGTATTAATTCATCGGTTCTATTTCCATTTTCATCTATTCCTACTTTCTCAACTTTAAATAGATCTTTATTGGTTTGGTTATCAGCCTGAGTATGATATCTTCCGTCAACAATAATATAGGCTTCTTCAGGAGTAATTAATAAATCTCCTGCTGTGCCATCAAAACCAGATAAAAATATTCTAAGATTACTATCTTTATTTGTATATTCATTTAGAAAATCATCTCTTGAACCAATTATTAGAGCACTTAATGAATTAAATTTCATTAAATCTCTCGTTTTCTCTAATCTTTCACTATAAATTAATTTATCATTCATCAAAGAAAAAAATTTTTAAAATATGTTCGTGAGAATCATTTATTATATAAATATTTTAACAAGTTATTTTCTCGAATAATATATTGTAAATATATTTGCAGTAATTTGTTTTACCAAATAACAAAATTTGCTACGGAATGTTTCATTTCGTAGATTGGAATAATATGCATAATTATAAACTTTTAAGCTTATATAAAAACCTGATATACCAATCCACGAAAGAAAACTATATATCGACCCTCAATTTTCTTGGAATCTATCATTACTTTCAAGGAATAGTATAAAAGATAAGAATTATTAAAATGCAATATATAAAGTCTGTTTAAATAAGCTTGTTTGTACTACACTGCTAAAAAATGGGGACACTTATAAAAAAATAATCGGGGAGAGATACGCATGGGGATTAATGCAACTCAAAGTTTAAGTTTTGCAGCGTTAAAAAATATTGCACAAAAAGATAAACAAGGATTAGTAAAAACAAATACTTTAACTATACCTGTTAAAAGTGCTGTTAATAACCATAATTTGCCTAGAGTTACAGCTGAACAGGCGATAGTATATTTTACTTCTACTAAAAAAGTTTCATTACCAGCACTTGTATCTGAAATTAATCCGGCTAATCTGAAAAAACATGTTGAATATTTAGCATCCGATGAACTTGCGGGTAGAAAACCAGGTACTGAAGGTATTAAAAAAGCTCAAGAATATATTGTTCAGAATTTTAAAGATGCAGGTTTAAAACCATTTACCCCATTAGCAGATTCTGATTTTGTTAATAAAGTTGTTTATGAAATTATGTACCAGGAATGTGAACGTCAGATAACACCAAAAAGTGTCGAATATATTATGAATGAATCTGATGATGCTTTGAAAATTGGTAGAGGCAAGATTCCTTTAAATAACATTCTTGGTTATGTACCTGCAAAAAAAGAATCAGATGAATATATTTTCTTAATGGCTCATTATGACCACCTGGGTAGAGATCATTATACTGGCAAAGTTTATACTGGTGCTGACGATAATGCTTCCGGAGTTGCTGCCTTGATGGAAGTTGCAAGAGTTCTGGCAAAAACTAAACCCGAGAAAAATATTGTTTTTCTTGCAACATCTGGAGAAGAAATGGGCACCCTGGGTGCTTCACTTCTTGCAAAACAAATGACAATGAAAGGCTTTAAAGATAAAGTTGATATAGTTAATTTAGATTGCCTTGCTGCTGAAGGTGACTTTATGACAATAGA
>JBFMGH010000352.1:0-18588 GCA_040752795.1 Cyanobacteriota bacterium | reverse complement strand
TGTAGATGCTGAGTGTTTTTCGTTGCGCAGCAACGAAAAACACCCTATAGTAAATTTAAAGCATATATCGTTTACTTCCGTAGATTGGTATAAGTTTGTTAAACAAAATGTGTTCAATGTATAAGTCAAGATGTTTATTGATTCCAGAGCCTTAATTTATTTTTCTTTGCTTTATTTTCAATAATAAAAAATTTTTTTTTGAATTTATATGAATCATTTTTATATACTTCAGCATATCCATTTTCTAATAATAATTCATTGAGCATTTTTCCATCAGGTGTGTAGACATAAACCAGGTAACGATTATATTTATCGAGCTTCTTTTGGTCAAACTTTAATTTAACACGTTTATGCTCTATGAGCTTTGTTGTATATTCAGTTGCTTCTTTTGCAAAAGGTTCTTCAGGGTTGTTATCTCTTTTGAGTTCAGGGGTATCAACTCCAATAAGCCTGTAACGGTTTCGTTTTTTGTCTATAAATGTATCTCCATCAACTACCCGCTGTACGTAAACAGTATCTGGATACGGAGAATATGTTGATGTGTAAAGAATTTTTGCGGCAAACAAGGCTGCAATAAACGTGATAGCAATTATAATTCTGGCAGATGTTTTCATGGCCTCCTTCATTTTATAAATATTAATATTATAAAGACCTTTGCATAAGTTTTGTATGTGATTTGCTTTTCTAATTTTATTAGTTATTTTAATCAAAACAATAAATGAATTATTTTATCTCTGGAACAATATAAAAGTTTGTTAGTCTAATTAAATATCTTGTGCCACTCAATCAATAACTCGTCCTCTTTATTCAATTGTCTCGGGTGTTGAGGTTTTATATAACCTGAGCACCCGAAATATTTTATTCTTATAGTTGAAAATTATTTATTGGCTGGCGCATTCATTTTTTAAGGAGGTAATTTGTTTTTAATTAGTAAATTTGAAGGAAACAAATTTTCTTATAGAGCCTTCATAATATTCTCAATATTAAACAAATTGTTGTATAATATTTAATTATTTCATATTAATGTATATTGTTCTAAATTAAGGAGTGATTTTTTGAATAAGGTAGTTATCTCAATAGTATTAAGCTTAATTTTAATACAATTCTCCTCTGTATATTCCCAGAATTATTGGGGAGAAGGTTATAAGCAATCTCTAAATGAAAACCCTAATTCCTCAATAGATAATCTAGAAGGTTTTCAGTCTCCGTCTCTTGAATATGATACTAAAGAAAAAAAAGTTGTTGAGCTGCCAGATGTGCCAGATGTGCCAGATGCACCTGTTTCAGTTGATTCAGAAAGTATTAAGAGTCGTTCACCATCATCACCTATATTAGAGCTAGGGGCCAGTACGGAAAAAATACCTGTTGGCACAAAATTGAATATCGTTTTAAATAATAATCTTAATGCTAAAAAATCAAAAGAGGGTGATCCTTTTTCAGCTAATATAAAAAGTGATGTACTTGTAGAAGGTAAATTAATAATACCTGCAGGGACTTTAATAAGAGGTAGAATTGGTAAAGTAAAGAAACCGCGCATTTTTAGTAAAAGTGGTTCAATAGTTTTAAATTTTGATCATATTGTTACACCGCTTGGTAAACAAATTACCCTCGATATGGGTCTTTCTCAAAAAAATAAAATTAATAAAAAAGGTGCTTTAGTTGCAAATGAAGGTTTTGGTGAAGCAATTAAAGAAAGTGCTAAATCAGGTATTAATACAACTAAAACTATTACAAAAGCCAGCTATGATGTAGGAATGGCTGCCGGAAAAGTGCCTGTTGTGGCAACGGTACCAGCTGGGGCAGCAATAGGAACAGTAGCAGGTACTACTGTTTTTGCAACCAAGTCTGCAATTGCAATATTTCAAAAAGGAGGCAATCCAATCTTTAATTCTGGTGATGAACTAGAAGTTTTATTTTCTGAAGAATTAGATTTACCGGTCAACTAAAATGATTGTTGAAATAATATCTGTTGGCGAAGAACTTCTTATCGGGCAAATAACTGACACAAATTCAGCATTTTTAGCAAAAGAGGTTACAGGCCTGGGTCTAAACTGTCTTTATAAAACTACAGTTGGTGATGAGCCAGAACATATAAAAAAAGCGCTGGGCCTAGCCCTGGAAAGATCTAATATTATACTTTTTACTGGGGGGCTTGGGCCTACAGATGATGATTTGACTCTGAAATCGGTTGCTGATTTTTTTGATAAAGAAATGATATTTCAAAATAATGTAGCTAAAGATATTGAGGTTATATTTGTATCTAGAGGCCTTGAAATGCCTCAATCTAATCTTAAACAGGCTTATATTCCTGAAGGCTCTCAAGTTGTGAAAAATTTTATAGGCACAGCACCAGGAGTTCTATGGGATGTTTCAGATTTAGTTAATTCTAAAGAACTTAAAATGATTATTACTTTCCCGGGGGTTCCTGATGAAATGCGTCATATGTGGAAAGAAACAATCAGATCCTCAATAAAAAAATATTCAAATAAACATATTTATGAAAAATATATTAATTTTATAGATATTTCTGAATCCGCTTTAGTTGAAAAATTAAATAAATTTATGAATCTTGATAACCCTAAAATAAGGCCATATGCTAATAATTATCAGATTCAGTTAAGAGTTTATTCTGAAGATAAATCTTTTGATCGTGCGAAAAATTTGGTTGAAAATACTATTAAGGAAATTCATAATATTGTTAGTGAATACGTTTATGGGTATAATGAAGAAAATTTAGAACAAGTTGTTGCTAATCTTCTGATTAAAAATAACAAAACTATCTCATTAGCTGAATCTTGTACTGGTGGTTTAATTAGTTCTCGCTTAACTGATATATCTGGTAGTTCGAATTATGTTAAATTAAATCTGATATGTTATTCTAACAAGGCAAAGACTGAAATTTTATCTGTATCGGAAGAGAGTATAATTAAATATGGTGCTGTAAGTTCTGAAATAGCTGAATTAATGGCCCGGAATGTAAGAGAATTGGCATCCTGTGATATAGGGCTATCGGTTACTGGTATTGCAGGCCCTACTGGAGGAACAGAAGAAAAACCTGTCGGAACTGTATATGTTGCAATCTCTGATTCAAATAAAACATTTTCCACAAAAAAAATTGTAAATCCAGCTCTTTTAAGAACACAAATAAAATGGAGATTCAGCCAAATTGCTTTAAATATTGTACGTAAGCATCTTTTAAGTTTGTAAACAGTTTAGCATCCAAATATTAGATAATTATTTCTTTTTCAGTATTTTCACGAGAGTAATTTAAGTATTTTTACGTATTTCATTTAAAAAAAAATTGCCGAATAATTATTATAGTAACTGAGAGTTTATAAATGAGAGAAAAAAAAGGATTTACTTTAATAGAACTAGCAATAGTAATTGCTATTATTGGTATATTAGCAGCAGTAGCAGTACCAAGATTTACAGATTTAGGTGATGATGTGGCTATTGCTGCCTGTGAAAAATATTTAAGTTCTTTGCAAACTTCTGCAGCTCTTTATGTAGCACAACAAAAAATGCCTCCTACTCAATTTTCAGATTATGTTACGACAGGTGATGTAACAGATCCATATACATTAGGTATCTCATCAATGGTTAATTCCTCTCACATTGCAAGTGTTGCTCCGGCTAATTTGCAATCAACTGTCTTGACTTTTAATATGATATCAGGCGATCAGGTTAAATATTATCTTAATGGATCTGATGTAACCGCTATTTTTCCGTAGAAACCAGTTTATTTCTTCAGATTAATATATAAATGATTATTTAACAAGAAGTTAAATAGCCACTGCGGGTTATCAAGAGTGGTTCAGTGCTTGCTCTCTTCGATATTTTCGACATGTTCGATAATTTCGATATTTGTCTGTTACTATCAAAATTCTCTTAACGCTTCAAATGATAGTTCAAACTTGAATTATTATTTCTAAGAGTGCTGTAATTAAGCTATTTAGAGGATATGTTATTAATGATTGACAGGCTATTTAACGAAAACTTAATATATAACAGCTAAAGAAATCTATCTTAATATTTTGACAAGATCTTAACATATTCAAAAAATGATGTATAAGGCAGTTTGGGCATTGTAAAATGTAAAAAGGTTGTTACAAATTGGACACCAAGGCAAAAATAAGAAAAAATGTTTTTATACATTAGAAAATAATTAATTTTTGTAGATAATTTGGAAGGAAAGATGTTCATGTTGAAAAAGACAACAGCCAGTCTACTAACACTATTATTAGTTTTTTCTTATTTAATACCATTGCAAGCACAGGACATAACCAGTGAATATGAAGTTGTGCCACCAGTAAGTCAAACAAATCCGAATGTGACTCAAATGCCCGATGTTCAAGATCAGGCAGGCATAAATACCCCGTTTAATTCAACTTATCATACTAATGCACCATTGCCACAAAATCAGCTTCAACCACTAAAAGGTAGTGTGGCTACTGCACCGAGAGGCACAAATTTTGAAGTAACAATTCAAAATACAATTAATTCAATGTCTTCAAGAGTTGGTGATACATTTACAGCTCAGATTGATGAGCCTCTTATTATTGATGGCCAGACAGTAATACCTCCTGGAAGTGAACTAGTAGGACAAATAACATATGTTGAATCAGCAGGAAGAATTGGTAAAAATGCTTTAATGGATATTCGTTTTACTTCAGTAAAACTTCCAAATGGTGAGAGACTTCCTGTTAATGCTAAGATACTAACAACAGACTCTTCAGGCGTTTTAAAAGGCGGTAAAAATTCAAATATTGTCTTAAAAGCAACAGGAACTGCCGCAGGTACTACTGCAGCTGGAGCTGTAGCAGGCACAAGTGCTGGTGCTATTCTTGGCAGTGTTGCCGGTGGCGCTATATTTGGAACAGCCGTAGGTGGCCTGGTTGGAGTAGGCTATGCTTTATATCGTAAAGGTAAAAACATTGTTCTTCCATCAGGAACAAAATTAGGGGTAACATTAGAACAACCTTTAACAATTTCAACAACAAAAACTGGAAGCTATTAATGCACTCAAGTTGAATCTGTGGGGGAATAGACCAGGAACAAGTTTCCTGGTTTTTATTTTTTAAATTAAAGAATTGAAGATGTTAATTAAAATTATCTGTTCAGTATGATAAAATCTTGAATTAAAGATTTGGCTGGAGGTTTTTTTCAATGAAACTTCTATATGAAGGAAAAACTAAAATTATTTCAATATCTAATAATAATAATGAACTTATTGCTGAATATAAGGATACTTTAACAGCATACAATAATAAGAAAAAAGATTTAATTGTTGGAAAAGGCTTATTGTGTTCATCTATATCTGCGATTATATTTGATTACCTGAACAAGAACAGTATTAAAACTCATTATATATATCAAGAAGGCAATAAACATAGTATTTTAAATTTAAAAATGATACCCCTTGAAGTTGTGATTAGAAATATTAGTGCTGGTAGTTTAGTTAAAAGATTTGATATAAAACGGGGTGTTAAATTGGGTATACCTATTATAGAGTTTTATTATAAGAAAGATGAACTTGATGATCCTTTAGTTAATCAAAATCACATAAAATATTTTAATATTCTTCACAAATATAAAGATCTCAAAGAAATTGAAGAAATAGCCTATTGTGTAAATAGCCTTTTAATAATGTTTTTCAATAATTGTAATTTTGAATTAGTAGATTTTAAATTAGAATTTGGATATGACAATAAATATAATCTGATTCTGGCTGATGAAATGAGCCCTGATAACATAAGGCTATGGGATAAAACAACTGGATTATCTTATGACAAAGATTTATTTAGAAATGATTCAGGTGACGTAATAAAAGCATATAAAGATGTTTTCGATAGAATGAAAAATATTAATATCACAGCTATGAAAGAAAAGAAATATGTAGTAGAGATATTAATTGAACCAAGAGCAGATATATTTGACCCTCAGGGTGCAACAATTAATAAGTCATTATTTGATCTGGGGTTTGAAAAAATCTCCAATTTACGTGTTGGAAAATATATTAAGTTTTCAACAACTGCTGAAACAAAAATAATTGCTGAAGATTTGGCTAACAAAGCATGTGAAAAGCTATTAGCAAATCCTGTAACAGAAGACCATTCAATAAAGGTAACATATAATGAATTTTAGTATTATTGTATTTCCCGGGTCTAACTGTGATAGAGATTGCCATGATGCTGTAACAAATATTAATAAGGCTAAAGCCAATTATATATGGTATCGAGAAACAATTTTGCCTGAAACAGATTGTGTAATATTGCCGGGAGGTTTTAGTTATGGAGATTATTTAAGGCCTGGCGCTATTGCTGCAACTGCTCCAATAATGAATGATGTTTGTAAATTCGCATTATTGGGCGGGTTAGTGCTTGGGATATGCAATGGTTTCCAGGTTCTTACAGAGCTTAAACTATTACCAGGTACTTTGTTAAAAAATAACACGTTAAAATTTATATGTCAGGATGCTTTTCTGAAGACTGAAAATGCAAGCACCCCCTTTACTTGCAGGTTAGGCCTAGAGCAAGTTATCAAATTGCCTGTTGCGCACGCAGAAGGTAATTATTATATTGATCAAAATACTTATGAAGAGCTTTGTTCTAATAATCAAATTGTTTTTAGATATTCAGATTCAAATGGCAAAGTTGAAGAATATGCAAATCCTAATGGTTCAAGTTATAATATTGCTGGAATATGCAACAAGAAAATGAATGTATTAGGTCTTATGCCTCACCCTGAAAGAGGTATAAGTACACTCCTGGGTAACAATGATGGATTAACTATTTTTGAAAGTATTATTGAGTCAGTAATGGCCAGGAATTTATAATATGATAGATAATAATGAAAATAATAAAACGTACTGCTATAGGCATCATAACAAAGAAACAAGAATAAAATGCACTGAGTGTGGAAATTATATCTGTACCTCTTGTATTATACAGGCACCAGTAGGTCAAAAATGCCCTGATTGTGTTGCAAGTAGAACTACTCATCTTGAACAAATTTCAACTCAGCAGTATGTTATAGCTTCTCTGGTAGCTTTTACAGCTGCGTTTGTTTTAAGTTATGTTCTATACCAAATATCTTTTGGAGGACTATTTAGTGCTATTCTTGCTTATGGCGTGGGATATCTTACGTGTCTGTTTATACAAAAATCTATTGGAATGAAAATCGGGTTTCGTATCCAGGCAATAGCAGGGGTAGCAGTATTTGTAGGATTATTTTATAATCCAATTGAAGTTTATATTGATTTTGCTAATTCAAATTATCAATTAAGTCTTTTATTTGCAGATTTAAAAAGTCCATTTTATGAATTTATGGCATTATCAGATGGAGATTTTTCAATAATATGGAAATTGTTAATAGTATGTCTTGGTATATGGGCTTCAGTTAGGCACTTTAGGCTATAATGATGAAACAAAAAAATATACTTTTTATTGCAAATAGACTGGATTTTGGTGGTGCAGAAGCCTATGTTTTATCAATTGCAAATGAAATTCAAAAACGTAAATATAAAGTATTTGTAGCATCTTCTGGTGGTAAATTAGTTCAACAACTTGAAGAAGGAATAAAACATTTTACTATACCTGCAGATGCGAAAAAACCACTAAAAATTTTACAATGTTCATTGATGTTAAGAAAAATCATTAACTCAAATTCAATAAACATAGTTCATACAAACTCTGTAATAACTTGTTTGATCGCTAAAATAGCTTCACTTGGTTCTAAAACAATTATTATTAACACGGCACATAGTTGGGGAATAAATAAAAAACCTCTTAGCGCAAAAATAGTAGGCTTTTCGGCTGACAAGGTTGTTGCAGTTTCAGCCTCTACTGCTGATAGCTATATAAAAAATGGTTTGAAAAAAAATAAAGTTCTTGTTGTTCATAATGGTATTGATACAGAAAAATTTCAGAGGATTAATAATGAGAAAATATTAAAAATAAAGAATAGTCTAAATATTGATCCTGAAAAATTTATTATAATCAATATAGCAAGAATGGAAGAAGCCAGAAAAGGCCATGAGGTTTTGTTAGAGAGTGCCAAAATTGTTATTGAAAAATATAATAATGTTCATTATTTATTATTAGGTGATGGGTATCTTCGACCAGGCCTTGAAAATAAAGTTAAAAACTTAAATATAGCAAGGAATATTCATTTTTTAGGAAATAGAACCGATGTGGTTAATTTACTCTCTTCATCAGATATTTTTTGCTTGCCTTCAGATTGGGAAGGTTTACCATTAGTAATTGCTGAGGCAATGTCATGTAAGTTGCCAATTATAGCGACTGCAGTTAATGGTGTACCTGAAATAGTTGTTGATAATGAAACAGGTTTTTTAATCAAACCTCGTGATCCTAAAGTCCTTAGTGAAAAAATAATTTTTCTTATTGAAAATCCTGAAGTTAGAGCTAAAATGGCAAACAATGGATATAAAAGAGTAAATGATCATTTTAGTTTGAAAAACCTTGTTAACAGGCTTGAAAGCATCTACTCCGAATATCTATGATCATTAACTTTCAAATATTGAGTCAAAATTATTAAAATATTAAAGTCGCAGTAATGCGACTCTAATAAATTTATTAATTAGTAAAAAGTTTTTATTTTAATGAATAACTTTGTGCATATCAAATAGTGGTAAGTATAAAGCAAGAGCAATAACAAGAACGACACCACCCATTACAACAGTTAATATTGGTTCGATCATTGTTGTCATTGCTTCAACAGCATTATCTACTTCAATGTCAAGAAAGTTAGCAGATTTTTCTAACATCGTTTCAAGGTTACCAGTTTCTTCTCCAACAGCAATCATTCTTACAACCATAAGAGGGAATGCACCACTTTTTTCTAGAGGTTTTGATAAGCTTCCACCAGCTCTTAAACTCTCAGAAGCTTTGGCAAAAGAGTTCTGTAGAACATAATTGTCAACGGTACCAGCTGCAGTAGCAAGTGATTCAGTGATGGATACGCCAGCGCCAAATACTGTACCAAGTGTTCTTACAAAACGACTAACATAGACTGCTCTAACAACAGGGCCAATTAATGGTATTCTAAGCGCATATTCATCAACCAGTGGTTTTCCTACACCTTTTCTAAACCAGTTAAACCATAAGAATATAGCACCGGAAACAAGAATAATTAACCACCAGTATGAAATTACGAAATCACTTACTGCCAATACAAAAATTGTTGGCAATGGTAATTCCTGGCCTGCACCATCGTACATGCCTTTAAATACTGGTACTACAAATACTACTAAGACAGTTACTACACCGACAATTGCAACTACTACAATTATAGGGTACGTCAATGCTGCAACAAGTTTGCTGTTTAATCTTTGAATAGCTTCAAGTAACATATTTAATCTATGACAGATTTTTTCTAACTCTCCAGAGACCTCGCCAGCTCTTATAAGGTTAATGTATAACTTACTGAATATTTCTGGGTGTCTGGCCAATGATCTGCTTAATGAGTCGCCAGTTAAAACATCTGTTCTGACTTTATTTAATGTATCTTTTAGTTTTATATTAATTGTTTGTTGCTCAAGCATAAATAATGCTTCAACAAGAGGAATACCTGCGTCAATAAGTGTTGCAAGCTGCTGGGTAAAAATTACAACATCTTTTAAACGCACTCTTGGCTCAAGCAATCTACCAATAAATGGTGTTTGCCTTAATAAATACATAACATCATCATTACTTTTCGGATTCATATCTTCAAGTGTAGTTGGTATTGTCCCCTGTTTTCTGAGGGCTTCCCGTGCAGCTTTTTCATTGGGAGCTTCTATTTGCCCCTGTACTTGTTTGTTTGATTTTGTTTCTATTGCTTTGTACGTGTAAATTGGCAAGTTCTATCCCTCCAATTCTACGCCAAGGATTCTTTGTAACTCTGTAATAGATGTTAATCCGGCGAGAGCCTTTCTTCGGCCATCCATGGCTAGTGTTAACATACCATTTTTAACGGCTACTTCAGAAATATGGTAAGAGGATGCTTTTCTATCAATCAGTTGTTGTATTTCTCTGTCAAAGTTCATTATTTCATAAAGGCCAAGCCTGCCTTCAAAACCAGTTCCATCGCAGCGTTCACATCCCATGCCTTTGTATAATGTGATTCCTTTAGGGCCTGGTTTAACTCTTAGCATATTAATTTCTTCTTTAGACGCTTTATAAGGGCGTTTACATTTAGGACAAATTCTTCTTACAAGACGTTGTGCCAGAACACCAATTACTGCTGAGGAAAGCAGATAAGCTGGTGTTCCCATCTCTAGCATACGTGTAATTGTAGCACCAGCAGAGTTTGTGTGCAGTGTGGAGAAAACAAGGTGGCCAGTTAGAGCTGCGTGAATAGCTGCTTCTAAAGTTTCAGTGTCACGAATTTCACCAACCATTATTATGTCAGGATCCTGACGTAATATTGCCCTTAAGCACATTGCAAATGTTAGTCCAGCTTTTGAAGATACCTGAGTTTGATTGATACCTGCTAAAGGATATTCTACAGGATCTTCAATTGTTACAATATTCTTTTCAGGAGTATTGATTTCTCTTAAGCACGAATATAATGTAGTTGTTTTACCACTACCAGTAGGACCAGTTACTAAAACAACTCCGTGTGGAGCACGAATCATTTTGTTTATTTTTCTTGTTTCTTCTTCACCAAAACCAAGCTTCTCGAAACCACCAGCTGTAGCAGTAGGCCTTAATATACGGATACATATTTTTTCTCCGTACATAACTGCCATTGTATTTACCCTCATATCAAATTCTGTTCGGCCAATACTTATTTTCATACGACCATCTTGAGGGCGACGCTTTTCTGCAATATCCATTCCGCTAACAATCTTTACCCTTGAAACAACAGCAGCAGCCATTTTTTTTGGAATAGACATGGCTTCTCTTAAAATACCATCCTGACGATATCTAATTAAAAGCCTTTCTTTTTGTGGCTCCATATGAACGTCAGATGCACCTACTTCAATCGCTTCAATCAACAATGAATTTACTAGTTTAACTACTGGTTTGTCATCTGCCTGAAGCTCTTCCTGGATTTTATCCGATAAAGTTTCAGTATCATACATATCATCTTTTTCGATGTCAGCAGATAAGTTTGCCATTGCTTCAGCAGCAGATTGTTTTACAGTAAAGAATTCCTGTAATACATCATCTAGTTCCTTATGGGTAGCAACCATAGGAACAGGCCGTAATCCAGTAAGTAACCCTATCTCATCAAGAACCCTGATGTCATCAGGTCGTGACATTACAATTGTAATTCTGTTTTTCTTTTTATCTATAGAAATTGGTATAACTTTATTTCTTCTAATAAAATCTTCTGGCAAAACCTCAAAAACATCTTTATCAAACTTATGTTCAGCTACGTTAAAATAAGCAGTATTATGCTGAACAGCAAGCATTTGCCCCAATTGTCTCTCTGATACGTGACCTTGCCTGACTAAAACTACACCAATAGGATCACCCGTTGCTCTGCTTTCAGTTAGAGCAGCTTCAAGCTTCTCTTGATTGATAATGCCGGCTTCTATCAGTAGATCGCCAATTCTTTTTGGTTTTTTGGGTTCTGAAGAGCCTATATCAACCTTTTGCTCTATGGGATTGGCCCCCATTCTACCTTCCTTTGTTATAAAGCTGTTTTTTTCGGGTTACCTACCTTGATTGTTTTAAGCGATTATATTTATTATATCGGTAAATTAAGCCTAAGCTTAAATATACACTTTTAATTTTATACCGTTCTTGTAAAATGTTCAAATTGTTCCATTTTATTATTTATATACCTTTACTTTATTACTCTTTACTCGTATCTAATTTTAAAAATACCTGTACTCGTTTTATTTTACAAATCATATTAAATAGACTTTTAGTTTGTTACTTAAAAGAAATACTTTAGTGCAGTTTTTTATGAAGTTTATTTAAGATTTTTACAAAATAATTAGTAATTTATTTACATATTACAATATTATAATACATATTTGTTATAAATATAAATGTTATATTTAAATAATCTTTTTAATCTCATAATAAACATAAAAAGTATTATTAGCTGTGCCTTAATTCCTCTAACCTTGTTGATGCTTTTTGACCATATTCACCATCAGGGTCTATTTCTATTACTTTTTCTAATTCTTTTTCCATGAGATCAAATTTTGCTAAAGTTTCGTATATTAATGCTAATTTATAATGGGGCAGTGGATTTTTGGGGTCAATTTTTATGACTTCTTTATACATATGTATTGCTTTGTCATATTGAGAAAATTCTTTGTAAATTGTTGCCAGGCTATAATAATCCTCTTTTGTTTCCGGGTTTAGCTTGATAGCTCTTTGAAAATTTGTAATTCCGAAATCTTTTTTCTTTAGTTGCAAATATGCAAGGCCTAAATTGTAATAATAACTTGGCCTTTTGGGGTTCATTTCGATAGCTTTTTCAAATGCTTTTACTGCATCTTCATACAATCGGTGTTTATAATACGCTATGCCTAATAAAAAGAAAGCGTTAGGATCTGTTGGGTCATGTATTGTCGCATTGTATAAGGCAGTAGCTGCTTTTACATATTCTTCTTTTTCAATATAAGCCAGGCCCAGGTTATTTAAAATATCAGCATCATTTGGTTTTAATTCCAAAGCTTTTAAGTAATATTCTATTGCTTTATCATATTGAGCTAGTTTTTTATATATAACTCCCATATTATAATAAGCATCAGCAAGGCTTGGATCAAGAGTAAGTAATCTTTTATACTGTTCAATTGCTACATTTAAATAACCTAATTTTGCAGCAACATAAGAAAGCTTGTATAGAGCATCAATATAATTTCTATCTTTTTGAACTGCCATTGTATATTCGCCATAAGCATCAGGCAGATCATTGTTCTCTTCTGAAATTAACCCTTTTTGGTAACTGGCTTTAGCATATAACTGATCATGTTTTAATGTCATGTCAAATTCGGCTATAGCTGTATTAATATTCCCCTGTGCTTTGTATATTAAACCTAATCCATAATGTGCATCAGGGCTTGATGGGTTTATATTTAGTGCTTTTGTAAAAGTTCCCATAGCTTCATCATAAAGCTTCATTCCATACTCTGAATTGCCAAGCCCAATATATGCTTTTAAATCATTTGGGGACAACGAAATAAGTTTTTCATATGTTTGTTTAGCTGAGCTATATTCTTTATTATTATATTGAATTTTTGCTAATGTATAATAAACCTCAGGTTTATTAAAACCAGAATCAATTGCTTGCCTTAGCAATACTATTGCACTCATTGGATCACCATTTTTATCATAGGCATAAGCTAATTTCAATTTGTATTCAGCATTGTCTGGGGCCATATTGGTAGCTTTTTCAAGGTTATAGATTGCCTCTGAATACTTATGTTGTTCATAATTAGTTAAACCCAGAAAATAATAATCCTCAACATTGTTGATATTAAGTTCAATAGCTCTTTTAAAATTTTCTTCAGCCCCTGAATAATCTTTTTTTTCAAATTTATATTTGCCCATTTGAAAAAATGCTTCTGCGTTGGATGGATTAATTTGTGCTATTTTTTCATAATTATTAAAAGCTTTTTCAGTATTACCTTCTTGCTCAAAAGCTTTTGCCTGATAAACCCAGGCATCAATGAAATCTGGATTTATTTGAATGGCTTTACTTAATTCTTCTTGAGCTCTATTGTAGTTCTTTTGCTCATATTCAATTTTTCCAAGCCAATAATATGCTTCAGCATCAGACCGATTATATTTAATAGCATTTTCCAGAGCAGTTTTTGCTTCAGGATATCTACCAAGTTTTGCAAGAGCTAAACCTTCACCAAGATAACTATCACCAGAGGCGGGATTTATTTTAGATGCTAGCTTATAGTTTTCATAAGCTTTATCCATATTGCCAGTGTCATAATACAATTTTCCTAATCCACATAAAAGTTGTGTATCAGTCTGATTTTTGTTTACATTAGATTCCATTAATTTAATGGCTTCTTCAACTTTTCCTCTTTCAATATAAGATTTGGCTAATATATATCCGGCATTATTAAAAGATGGATCAAGTTTTGTAACTATTTCAAGGTTCTTATACGCTTCAGGAAGGTTATTAAGATCTTTGAAAATGTAATACATTTGCATATAGTTATCAGGATTTTTAACATTCATTTGAGCAGCTAGCTTAAGCTGCGAAAGTGCTTTATCATAATCTTTCTGATAAAATAAAACTTTTCCATATAATGTATATGATTTATCGTTACTTGATCCCTGAGACATAGCCTTCTCAATCAATGGTTTTGCCTGAGAATAATTTTTGTTATTAATATATTCTTCAGCAGCTTCTATATATCCATTTGTTATATTTTCTTTTGCATCTGGATTATTTGGATCTATTCTTAATGCTTTCTCATAGAATTCAAGTGCTTCAATATGTTTACCAAGTTTTGTTGCCATCATACCTGACCAGTAATAAGCTTGAGAATAACCAGGATAAACTTTTGTTGCGGATGTAAATTCTTTTAAAGCTTTATCATATTTGCCTTTTGATTGATATATTTGACCAATATCATAATGCAGTACTGGGTCTTTATCATTAATTTTTATTGCTTTTTTAAGATTTGCTATTGCCATTTGATCTTGATTTTTCATTAAATAACAAAGCCCTATACCTCTATTTGCTTCATAGCTCTCAGGATTTAGTTTTAATGCATGTTCAAAGTTCTCAATAGCTTTGTCAAAACTACCTGATTTATAATAAATATCTCCTAATTCTTCAAAAGCTTTAGGATTAGCAGAATCTTTTTTTATTGCATTTTCTAATAAATGTGTTGCTAGCTGAGGTTTACCCAATAAAATATATGTTTTTGCCATCAAATATTGTGCATCATTATAGCCAGGTTCTTTACTGATTATAAGTTCAAGTTCTTTTAAGGCATTATTATAATTTGTAGTAGCCAGATAATTTTTGGCAAGTAAGTAATGAAGCTCAGGATTATCAGTATATTTCCCGGACTCCTTTAAATATTCAATAGCCTGGTCATTCTTACCCTGCTCATCTAAAATTTTTGCCAGTTCTAAGGCGCTTTTATAGTTTGCTGGGTCAGTATCAAGTGATTTTTTATATAACTGAATACTATAGGATAAATAATTGTTATCTTTAAATTCTTTTGCTGCAAAATATAATGATTTAGATAAGCCTATTTTAGCGGTTTTATTTTCTGGATCAAGTAATAGAGCTTTTTTGAATTCATTTGATGCATTATCATAATCTTTATTTTTTAAGAAATTATTTCCTGAAATGTTGTAACCATCAACATTTGCTGGCTCAACTTTTAGACTTTGTTTTTGATAAACTGTAGCCAGATCCTTATTACCAGATTGTTTTGAAATATCTGCAAGCTCATTATATGCTTTTGGATTATTAGGATCTAATTCAATTGATCTCTCAAGAGCTTTATAAGCTTTAGTATTCTCATTATTAACTTTATACATTTTGCCTAACATATAAAAGGCCTTTGCATCTCCTGGTGCAAGAGCAGTTAGCTTTTCATAAAGCTTTATAGCATACTGTATTTCACCAGATGTTGCTTTAAGAAATCCCAGTTTTTTATATGCATCAACATAATCAGGTTGTAAATGAATTGCTTTTTCAAACTCTGAGGCTGCTAATGTTACCTGGCCTGTATCTTGATAAACAGTACCCAGTTCATAATGTGCAACAGAGTTTTTGGGATCAAGATTGATCCCTTTTTTGTAATATTCTATAGCATCTAGGTATTTCCCCTGTATGAAATAGCCATAAGCAGTGCCTAAAAGTCTTTTAATTTTCTTCGACTCAGAAAATTCAGTGCCTGAGACGCTATTTGGTTTTATCTGATTTTGAGTAACTTTTGTTTCTTCATATTTTCTATTATCTTGTAACAATATCTTATCTTTAGGTATAGATTTGTTAATTGGTTTTTCAAATCTTTGTTGGTTAACATCTTTTGTTTGATTATCTGTCAATCTTATATTTTTTGGGCTTATAGTTAATTTTTCTTTTAGATCAGGGTTCTTATTCAAAGATATTTGTTCAGCCCTATCAAATTCTTTTATTGCTTCATCAAGATATCCAAGTTTTTGATATACAACACCCAGGTTATAATGTGATTTAGACTCTCCTGGATCAAGTTCAATAGCTTTTCTAAAGGCATTTACTGCTTCTTCTAATTTCTTTTCTTTAGTATATTTAACTCCGAGATCAAAATAATATTTTGCAGTTTCTTCAGCATATGCAACAAAATTTTTGCCGCTAATATCTACTATCGGACCGCTTATTGGTCCGTATATACCTACTATTGAGCCTAATAACAATAAAAAAAATCTGCGGTTCATTTTAGTTTTTGGATCTTTCACTCAGCATTTTTTTGATTATACTATTGTTTTTTATGGTGGGCTAGTTTGTATAGTTGTGCTAAGTGTTGACTAAAATACCGCAGAATAAATTGTCAAAGACTCGGTTGGGGTTATTATACTTTAAATAGTTTGTCGAGGCGTTTTTGAATTTCATCAGGGTTAAGTTCTTTTGTAAATGTATTTATATCTAAGGCCATTTGATAATAATCAGCAGCAGCAGGTTTCTTGTTAAGCTCTTCAAGGCATCTTGCTTTATTATAATATGCTAGAGCGTAATTAGGGTTGTATTTAATGGCTAATTCAAATATCTTTAAAGCAAGCTTTGCTTTAGATAATCCGTCTAAATATGCTACACCCAGATTGTTATATGCTATATCATATTCTTTATAAAGAGATATTGCTTTTTGATAATAACTAATTGCCTTATCAACCTCATTTTTTTCCCAGTAAACAAATCCAAGATTACAATTGGCTTGTGGATTATTGTTATCAATTTCCAGGGCTTTTTCATAGCAGTATATTGCGCTGTCTAAATTACCTTTGTCGTAATGTATTTCTGCAACAGCTATTAATGCCTCAGCATTTTGTGGATCAAGATTAATAGCCATTTGATATGACATAATTGCCGCCTCTGGGTTTCTTTTCGCTTGATAGTAAATTGCACCGAGTGCCTGGCATACTATAGCAGTCCAAGTGTTATCAGGACAAAGGCTTATAGCTCTTTGATACTCATTTATAGCACCATCGTAATCATCAACTTGAACTAAGTTGTAAGCCATGCAATTATGATAAAAAGCATTATCAGGCTGAAGGTTCAATGCTTTTCTGAAAGAATCAATAGCACCAAAATAATTTTTATCTTCAAGATAAAGTTGCCCTAACTCATAATATAACTTATGGTTTTCAGGTTCAAACTCAATTAAAACCTTATGATAATTTATAATTTCCCTGGCATCCAATTCTTCGTCCAGAACAGATAGGATTTTTTCATAGATCTTTTTATTTGTAGGATTTAAATTAATAGCCTTTCTGTAATAATCTGCTGCAATAACAAAATTTTGTCTTGATTTTTGAATATCTCCCAGTAATTCGTAAAAAACTTCTTTTTTATTTAATTTTTCAGTTGCATCACAATAAGTTCTAAATGCAGATATACTTAATCCTAATCCTTCTAATATTTTCCCTTTAAATTTGTATCTGGCAACTTGCAGATCTTCTTTACTGCATTTTAAAATCAAATTAACAGAATTTATATCTGATGGTAATAAAATAAGCCCAATTGAAAAATGTCCTAGACCAGTTAAGACCTCTTTTATACTGTTGGTAGATTTTAAGGAGTTCTGTATTAGTGATACGCCTAGTGCAATTCTGGCTTTAGCTGATTTTTTAAAATTAATTTTTATAGCTTCTTTAAATTGTTTAATGGCTTCTTCAAGGCTACCTGAAGCTCTAAAAAAATATCCAAGATGTAATCTAGCATCAACACTATCGGGTTCCATTTCAATTGCTTCAGAACATTTTATAATTGCTGTTTCAATATCAATATAACCTTTTTCCCATAGTAAGCTAGCTAATTTATAGTGAGCCTCAGCATTATATGGATCTAATTCAAGTGCTTTTTCATAACTTGATATTGCTAAATCTATATCACATTCTTTGTTATGGATAACAAAATTTTCATATGATTTTCGCCCTAAATCCAGAAAATAAGAAATACTTGCTTGACTTTCTTCTTTTAAAATTAAACTTTCACTAACCATTAAAATACCCCAACGGAATGATATTCATTCCTCAAATATGTGTGCGAAACGATACAATAAAAATATCGACCAGTGTAAAGAAAACTTAACAATTTAAGCTGTGAATTTAAAAAATATCATCTAAATGATGTAGGCAGAATTCGGTTACTTTTTAAAAAGATGTTTTTAGTGATATTTACCCAGTATACATGTTATTTAATGTAGGATAATTAAATAATTAAAGATTAATTTGTTAAAACTGAATTCTAGAAAATTATGTATTTTTAGTAAAATATATAAGTAATAACTTAAAGGGACAAATATTGACAGAAGATAAAATAAACAAATGGCTAAAAATGGTTGAAATTAATCCTGCTGATCCAGAATCACAGTTCAACCTGGCTGTAGCATATTCTGATAAAGGTGTTCATCAACAAGCAATAAAGCACTATAAAGAAGCG
>JBFMGH010000351.1:1128-5981 GCA_040752795.1 Cyanobacteriota bacterium | reverse complement strand
GCTTAATAATGCTAGTTTATAGTAATTAATATTTAACATGTTCTTATACTAGCATTATGTTCATTAGAACAAAAGGGGTATAAGAACTTTTTTTAAGTTTTTATATTAAAATGCGTAACTCCTGTTCAAAGTAAATGTAAAAATACTCAAAATTTTTCTAATAAATAATAAAAGCATTTCTGGCTATAGGCTTTAAAAAAATTAATATTTATCTGTATCAATATTTATCAAGATAAATCTTGATAAATAAGTAAAAAAAACCTATACTGATAATATGGCAGATAAAATTTCAAATAAGCCCCAAAAATTCTCAAGTCAGGCCAGGCCTGATGTTTTAAACGCTCTAAAAGAAATAGCTGACAGAGAAGGTAAACAATTACAGGCTATTATTGAAGAGGCTTTTAATGATTTAATCGAAAAGAAAAAGAGAACTCACCCAAGAAAACATATAATTAACTCATTTCAACATAGTTTGGAATATTATGCACCTTTATATGAGGCACTATCAAAATGATTGATTACCTCACAGTGGCAGAGATTACATTTATGCATTATATGCTTATAGAAAAGTTTGGCGGGCAACATGGCCTTCGTGATGCAGGCGCATTAGATGCTGCACTCTACAGGCCGCAATCTGTTTTTTATAATGGCCCTATACAAAAAGGGGCCGCTCTCTGGGAAGGCCTTACAAGCATGCACCCATTCAATGATGCCAATAAACGTCTGGCATTTGCAGCTACATATTCTTTTCTCAGGGCTAATAATGTTATTTTAAAAGTCGACCCTATTAAAACATTTAGGTATATACAAAACCTTTATAAAACAAGAACTTTTGAATATAAAAACCTTGAATTATGGCTCAGAGAAAACAGTGTAAAAGATATTTTATACTGATATTATCCTTATTAAAGCATAAAAAAAGGGGCCAGAACTTTCCGGACCCCTCGCTTTTTTGCCATAGTTGTAGTGTCTCCAGGGTAATCAATCTTCCTCCGGGTGTGGTGTGTGTTTTATGATTGTGGTTAGAGATTAGTTTGCTGTTATTGTATTATTAAACATTATTATTAGCTTATTCAGGCTTGTCATATGTATTTTAGCGTTTTCTATTTCTAGAAGTATCAATTTTCTTTTATTAGGATCTTTATTACTGGCTATTTTTTGCTTTAGACCGTAAATTTTGCTGGTACATTCATCGATTTGCCTGCTTAGTGCATCAGTGTAAAGCATACAACTACTCCTGTTTTCTTCCTCCTGGGGAAAACAATAATGTTCTAACATAGCAATGACAGAACAGTTTCCCAATAAAGGTCGCTATCCAAGTATGGTTATGAGTTATTTATTTAAAGTTAATATGATGTACTACTAATTTAGAACATTTGTTTTCTAATTATAAATTGCTTTTTTGAAAAGCGGAAGCCCGTATAGGAAAATCGTAATTTTTCTTAATCAAAAATACTGGGGGATTTTTTTTGATATTACGAAGTTGTTAAATGTATTCCAATACAATAGTTATATACAATTTAATTTCGTAATTTAACTTAGTATAAAAGTTTTTCATAAACCTGTATTGATATACTGATCATTGAAAGTAATTTACAGATTCCGGATTATAGAGGCAGGGTTTTTTTGTCTGCTACGCACACAACTACGCCCTAGAATAATTTGGAGCCAAATATCGTTTACTTCCGTGTATTGGTATAAATAAGTTACCAGTAATCTTTAATTTTAATAAGATAGAAAAAGTCCTCATAGGGTGATATTTTTAATTGAAATATTTTCTCAAAGAACATTGTAATTTTATGATAAATTGGTTTTATTACATAATTTCCTTTAGTATCAATAAGCCCTTCTTTGTTATTGAATCTAACTATTGAATATCCATATTTAAATGTTGATGCCTCCTGATAAATTGGTCTAATAACAAAATTTCCTGCCTTATCAATAAACCCATATCTTCTATTTAGTCTCACACAGGCCAGTCCTGATGAAAATTTTTCTGCAAATTCAAATTGTGGTGTAATAACAATTTCACCAGATTTATCAATATAACCACATTTATCATTTAATTTAACCATTGCAAGCCCTTCTGAAAAAGGTTCTGCCCAGTCAAATATTGGTTTAATGGCAATGTTAAATTTCTCATCCAGATAACCCCATTTATTAAAATAATCACAGGATGAATAACGAACACATCCAAGTCCTTCATTAAAATTAGAGCAACTAGAGTATATTGCTTCTGTCAATGCTTCACCTTTATTGTTTATATAGTTTCCGAAGTATTTTTGAGAGGAGCTATCATATGAATACACACTACTTATATTGTTTTCAAATATATTCAACATATCATAGACTGGTTCAATAAGAAATTCGCCCTGTTTATTAATATAGCCCATTTTATTTTCGATTTTAGCTCCTACCAGACCTTCAGAAAACTGATGCACACCAGTAAATTGTGGCTTTATAACAAGTTCACCTTGCTTATTTATAAAGCCAAATAGTTTATTAACCTCAACAGCAGCATATCCATCAGAGAAAAGGCCTACATTTTCATATTCTGTTTTAATTACAATGACACCATATTCATTAATATAACTGTAATAATAACCATCAAGAAAAGAGGCCAGCCCTTCTGAAAAAGCGTTACAATTTTTCATGGTTCTTATAATCCCTAATTTTTGAGGTATTTTTGGAGGGCTTCCTGATTTAAATATTTTATATGCTACACGCTCAATAGTTTCAATATCTAGAAAAAGATCAATAATAAAAAGGCACAGTAATATTATAACCATTATAAATGTGTTACAGTTACAAACCTGAGTTATATATTCATTACAATGAACAATCATATTGAAATAAGCTCAATAACAGGTATATAAAACATAATGATAACAAAAAAAAATTATTAAAAAATAGAAAAGTTCTGATTCTTTTGAAATATGGAAATTAACAAGATTAAATTTTGTAAATCTCAAAACTTACAGTTAATAAGCAATAATAGCCCGGAAAATAAAAAAGCAATGTGTTTCTTAATATCTAAAACGGGTTTCGAAAAACAAAAAAGCAGAGTATAATTTTATTTGAATATTAGAGTATTTGTTTCTGTAAGGAGTAGACGTAATGGATGGTAATTGGCGGTTACCCGAATGCAAACCGTGCAACATTGTTTTTGCAGTTATAAACAACAATATTTCCATTGAAACAATAAGAATTGTTTGCGAATATCTAGACGAACACCCTTATTATGAAAAACCAGAAAAGCCTTCTTTTGTATTCTTAAAACACTATATGCATAACGAGAAAGAATGCTCTTTTTGCCATAACTGATGACTGATAATCTGTATTCCTTAATCTCCGGGTAGTGCTCTAATTTGGGGAGTAAAATAAAAAAATGGGGCAATAGCCCCTATTTTTATATATATCTGCTATTGTCTTAATTGCTGTAGGCTGTATTTTCGAACATAAATTTAAGCTTTTTAAGGCTACAAATATGAAATTCTGTATTTTTTATTTCTGAAATTATCATATTATTCAGTTCAGGGTTTTTATTGTATTTAGCTTTATTTTTTAACGAAACTATTCTATTAGAACATTCGTCTATCTGCTTACATAATAACTCTGAATAAAACATTAAATTACTCCTGATAATAATACTATGTAAAATTGAATACTCGATCGTTATTTTTATTGTTAATTAAGCACTTATGCTCAGAAATCAGTTTTTTATAATGAAAGAAGCTGAATCAGTTTACAAAGCTAATACTAGGTTACTTTTTAAATAGTTTCTGTGTTCAAGAACACATTTCTTGCGTAACTCAAATCACATAAAAAATTTGCTAAAAGATTTACAATAAAATAGACAGGAAAGCATAGAAGGGAAAAAGTATGAATGATTCAATAATAATTTCTAATGTAGATATTGAAAAATGCAGTATTTTCAATGCATCAGCAGAAGAATTACTTGCTAATACTTTATATGAAAATTCTTTGCTTAAAGATAATACTGTTATTAATGGTACACCAGCTATAGATTTTGTAATGGCATATCAAAAGAAAAAGTTTAATTACCAAAATGCAACAAAAATCGGACAGATACTCATTAAAACAAAAAAAATTACTAATGAGCAATTAGAAAGAGCCCTTGAGATTCAGGAAACAGACAGCAGACCAATAGGAGAAATTCTTGTTGAAGCTGGTTACTGTACTCAGGAAGAGCTTGAAAATGCTTTAAAAAGGCAGCAACTATTAAGAGATGACCTGCATGAGCTATATGACAGAAGCAATAAAAAATCTTTATGGGAAAAAGTCTGTTTTCATGTAGGTTGTTAGCAGTGTATTAAATAAAAAAGCTCTGTAGCCAATATCTGGTTACAGAGCTTTCTATTTTAAATAGCTATATCAAACATTTTATTATTATTAATAGTTACTATGCAGGCATATCTACTTATTCGCCATAATTACAATGCAATGTAGTGGTGTATAGCAAACGCATAAATAATTTAGACATAAGGTTTCAGAGAGTCGGGTGTTTTTGCCCGCTGCGCAGGCAAAAACACCCTTAATTTCAGCAAGCAATGTCCAATTATTTTATGCGTTGATTATAAAAGTTTCCAATCAAAAGAAAATGTATATTTATGATTTATTTTTACAATTGTGCAGAAAGAAAGTTTAAGTTAAACATTAAACATATTAGTAATATTTTAAGGGTGGTTAGTATTTGATACTATTTTTGAGCTTGTTTCTTTTTGATCTTTTCAATTATTGAATCTATAAGTTTATCGTTTTCTAACCCAAGTTCTTTTACTTTGCCATGCCTTCTTTAGCTTTAGCTATCAACTTACTAAATACGCTTTCAA
>JBFMGH010000351.1:0-1118 GCA_040752795.1 Cyanobacteriota bacterium | reverse complement strand
TTATTGGTCTTGTATTATCTATAATTATATCAGCTGCCTTATTTACAGGTGTAATATATCTTTTAGCTTGTTTTTCAGCATTTGTCAATATTCTTTGAGTAACTGCTTTAGGTTCATCAGGACATCTAATTGCCATTCTACCCCACCAGCGTTTTAATAAGGTTTGTTGATTTGATACTATTCCAACCCTAAGTGCAGGTAAATCGGTATAATGTCCTGTTAATGCGTGTAAACTATCTCCTATTACCACTGGAGCAGTTTTAACAGTTTTGTAACCAGTTATAGAAGCTGTAGGAAAATCATAAATTGGAATTTGAGCTGGTTGTTTCTTTAAAAGTTTTATTAATTCATCATGCGCCTTAAGATGTCTTATAGCACCAGGTAAATCTAAATTAGCTCTTGATTTGACATTTGTTAATGCTTTTTGTGTTAATTCTCCTAATGGTTTTCCTGCATTTTCACGGAGTTTTATAAGTTTATCAAGCTCTTTTTTTACCAGTTTTGATCTATCTCTAAAAAAATTATCCATGTTAACAGTAATACACTTTTTTGTTTTAGCAAGAAGAGACGTTAAAAGTTCTGCAACAGTTGTTTTACCCGATGCGGATTTCCCACCCAGAAGAATTAATTGCGGATCCCTGGATTCTCCTACAATTATTTGAGTCAGTTTTTTTATACCTTTACCAGTAGCTTTTTTAAAAACATCTTTATGCTGAAGAACTACTTGTTCTATAGCTTTTTCTGCTTCTCTAATACCATTAAATGTAACCCTGCTATTTAAATTTGTTTTCTGATGATTCAAATTAGAATTTATTGTATTTAACAATTTATGATACCTTCTTTAAAATTTTTAAAATAGAATTATTAAAAAATTTTATTATTGCTATTACTTGTATTTGCAATATGAAAGATAAAACAAAATTAAAATTGCTCAAATTATTATAAACGTTAAATTTTATTTACATATTCCATCTCTATTTTTGTTTAATTGATAAATATACTTGACACAAAACACTCCATTTTCTTATTATACTTTTCACCGACCCATATACACTGTTTGAATTAGCAAAAAATGTCAGAGATAAGACAATACAGATGTGAATGCTTTTATCGCTCAC
>JBFMGH010000350.1:0-2647 GCA_040752795.1 Cyanobacteriota bacterium | reverse complement strand
AGGAAGAATGATTGAGGCATTTAAAACTATGTGCTGACTTTTAAGCCTTTTATAACTTGATTATTTTAACTTTGACGATCGTATATAATTATCAGCAAGCTTGAGTAGATTAACATTAAAAAAAGCTACTTAAAGTTTCTTTACAAACCGTTCCAAAAACAAATTTGGTTGTTTTTATATAATTACAAGATTTAAAACAATTCCTCTAAATAAATTCCGTAATCTCTCTACTCTCTCTCAAAAGTTTTCCCGAAAGGGACTTTTTTTTTGGGCAAGCAAAATAAATATTATATTTCAGTATGCCAAATATATAATAACTTCTATTTAAGGTTTATTTTTCCAAGTTTATTTTTTGATCCTGTTTTATAATAAAGCATTGGTTTAATCATGTTAAAGCTTGTTTTTTCTTTTGTGACACTATAATCAATCATTATAGCTATTGGTTCAGGAATTTCATTCCAGAGTTTAAATTCAAAATACCCATTTTCATCGGTAGTTGTCTGTGCTATTACTTTTTGCAGAACTAATGCACAGCCATATCGTGCTTCTCTTTTAGTATTATTAATAAGTTCTCTAACATCCTTTTGTGGAATAACCATAATATTAGCATTCTTTATAGGCGTTTTGCCATAATAAAACTTACCATTAAAGATTGCAGGTTCGACATAGCCATTAGCAATTAATTTAACCTGATCATAATATTTATTTTTTGTATTATCTATAGTTGGTAAGTCTTCAAAAAGAGGAAGATACTCTTTAGCCTTATTAATATTTCCTGCTTTGACAAAAAATAGAATAAGATTAGCATAAGCAAGTTTACTAATTTTATTAGTTTGTAAATGATAGGCCAGTTCTAGATCCTGAATCAAGGAGTTAGAAATTGATGAATTATTAGTATAATTAAAGAATAATGAAGCATTAAAACTATTTGGATTACTTAAATATTTTGATAACAGAAATTTTCTTATGCCCTGAATGTTGAAATTGTTATAAAAGTATTTTGTAGCAAAATCATTTATAGCAAAATTAAGATAAGATTTAGTGTTTTCCTTAGAATATTTTTCAAGAACCATCCAGTTATATTCAGTTAAAGGAACCCCTTGAAACTCGGTTACTTTAGGTAGCTTAATAACTCTACCACTTGGTTGAAGCAGGGTATAGAATTGTGATTCATAATTCTGATTAAGTTTTAGGTTGTCAATTGAACTTAATTCTTTGTTATAACCATATTCCACTTTAATCTGGTTAATTGTTTCGTATAAAGGGTAGCAACAACAGATTAAAATTAGGAAAGAGGCAATAAATGTGATTCCTTTGACAAAATTATTTACTTTCCGGAAAAAGATATAGGCTGAACAAAATGACAAAACAAATGGTATAGCAATAAATGCAAATAAAACTGTTAGCAACCTATAGTATTGGTCTACAAAATAAAAAGCAAGGAACCTTGTTGAATATGAGAAATATACCTCATTGAGAAAGAATAACGATGGTAGCAACAGTAATAAAAAAAATATGGCAGCAATTAATAACTCTTTATCAGATAAATCATCCTTTTGTAAGAGATGAAATAGAATATAAAATAAAACCAGTGAAGCTAGAGAAAAGAATGCCATGAAAAATGTTGAGTTAGCTTTTATTAAGAAGATCAAATTTTCCAAATGAATACTATAGAAATTAAAATTTGTTTTAATTACAGGAAAATCAAAAGAATAAAAGTTTACACCGTGCCCTAATAAAGGGCCGCAAATTGTTGCACAGGCAATAAATAACGCTAAAAATAAAGATATTAATAAAATCAAAACTAATTTTATTAAACTAAATGAATCTTTAATTGTTTGTTTTTCAAAATTTGTCATTTTATACCGTTAGTTAGATGAAGACTTATTTAATTCAATTTCTTTTGAATATTGTTCATATTTTTGGCTAAAAATCTGACGTAATTGCATAATATTTTCTCGTTCTCTAATCATTAACTGGCAGGTGTTAAATTGATCTTGAGATGAATTAGAGATATTAAATCGATCAAAAGCACTTGTATAATCAGGCGTAATAATATCCATGTAATTTTTAATAGATGGATCTAGGGTCTCATATTTATACAATGTATCAATATTTTGTTTTATATTCTCAAAACTGGGTTGAATATATGGAACTGCATTTGCCAGGGCATCATATCTGAGTTGATTAAGTTCTTGAGAGTATGAATGATAAACTGTCATCCCTACTATAGCAGGATTAGAACAAACGCCAAGTATGTTTTGAAGATTTCTTATAATGTTATCTGAATCATCTCTGCATTGCTGGTAAATTTTTATTTTGGTTTCAGTATCTAAAACGGGTGATTTTTCAGTTTTTATGGATTGGTTAGTATTTAATGCATTATTAGAAGTTGATTGTGAACAAGATACTAATAAAGCTATTAAGAGAATTAATACTGGAAATATTGTTATTTTTTTGAGCATTAATAGTCCTTTAAGATTTAAATAACTTTATCTTGAAATACTAACATATAAATTCATTAATATGTGAATAGTTAAAACAAGGGTGACACTTCTTAAGTAAAATTAAGTTGATAAAAATAAAATTAAAAAGGAGTGCCACCAATATGAATTATACCAAAAGATTAAATCCAACAATGAGAATA
>JBFMGH010000349.1:0-6722 GCA_040752795.1 Cyanobacteriota bacterium | reverse complement strand
AACTTGTTTACTTCTTGTATTGTCACTATTAGAACTCCTTGTTTCATTTTTTATCCTCCAATTTTTTTTATTGAAAACCGGACATTTTTACTTTGTTCTAATAGGACATTTTCATTTTGGTTCTACAGAAAAGATCCGGTCTAGTATTTATTTGGATAGGCATGACAAAGATCAGCAGGTAAATGACAGAGGACAAAAGCAGTTTTAAACATATTTTTAACCTTTGAGAATTGTCAAGTAATAAGGTTTATAAATTATTCAGGTTAAATTTAAAAAATTAAATTGGAGATTTATCATTTCTTGTGTTAAATTTTCCTTATAATGCAGGTAATTTTTAATAAAAATAATTGTTAAGCCATTGTTTTTTAATTATTCAGCTTACTGAGATGATAAAAATATGAGCAAAAAAAAAGTTTTAGTTATAGGTTTAGACTGTTTAGCTCCACAATTGCTTTTTAACAGGTGGCTAGATATTTTACCCAATATAAAAAAACTCGCTTACTCAGGTATATGGGGGAAACTAGAAAGCACTATTCCGTGTATAACAGTTCCTGCATGGTCATCAATGGTAACCAGTAAAGACCCTGGAGAACTAGGATTTTATGGTTTTCGCAACAGAAAGGATAATTCATACGATGCATTATTCTTTGCTAACTCTTTAGCAGTTAATAAGCCAACTATATGGAACATATTATCCAGGAATAGAAAAACATCAGTAGTTATAGGTATTCCACAAACGTATCCTGTAAAACCTTTAAGAGGTTTAATGGTAGGATGCTTCTTAACACCTGATGATAATGCAGATTTTACCTATCCTTCTGACCTTAAAACTGAAGTTAACAACATAACAGATGGCTATATTATAGATATAAAGGGATTTAGAACCGATAAAAAAGAGTGGCTTCTTAATCAAATTTATAATATGACTAAAAAGAGGTTCCAGCTTGTAAACAATTGGCTAAAAACAAAAGAATGGGACTTCTTTATGTTTGTAGATATGGGGCCTGATCGGTTACACCATGGTTTCTGGGGCATTTGCGAACCGACTCATCCTAAATATGAAAATAATTCTGAATTTGTTGATACAATAAAAAATTATTATATATACCTTGATAAAGAAATAGGAACCCTTATTAATACTCTTGATGAAGATACAACAATATTAATAGTTTCTGATCACGGAGCCAGAAACCTTACAGGCGGTATTTGTGTTAATGAATGGCTTATTAAAAATGGGCTACTAACAGTCAAAAAATATCCGGTAGAACCGGAAAAATTAAGTATGGATAATATAGACTGGTCTAAAACGTATTGCTGGGGCGAAGGTGGATATTATGCAAGAATATTTTTCAATGTAAAAGGCAGAGAACCAGAAGGCATTATTGAAAAACAAGAATATAAAAATTTCAGGGATAATCTTAAACACAAGTTTGAAGTGATAGAGGACGAATCAAGCACCAACATTAACACAAAAGTATTTATTCCGGAAGATATTTATAAAGAAACAAATGGTATACCACCTGACTTAATAGTATATTTTGGCGATCTTAACTACAGATCAATTGGCAGTATTGGTTATAACTCTATATACACGTATGAAAATGATACTGGCCCAGATGATGCTAATCATGATCCTTTTGGTGTATTTGTTATGACTAATATTTCTGATTATAAATCAGGTAAAGAAATAAATATATGCCCTGATAACTTAAGCATTTACGATGTTGCACCAACTATATTGGATTTATTTGGTATAGATTATGAAGAATATGATATGAGAGGAAATAAAATAATATGTTAGTTCAAAAAGGGTTTGTTATATGGCTAACTGGCATGCCACTATCTGGCAAGACCACTTTAGCTGAAATAGTTGAAGGTGAATTATTAGAAATTGGGCTAAAAGTAGAACTCTTTGACGAAGGAAAAGGTGATTTTGCAGACTCATTTATTAAAAACTCTGGCAATTCCTGTAATGAAAAGAATGAAATTGCAGAAAAACTGGGATTAATTTCAAAAATTTTAACCAGAAACGAAATTATTGTTATTGTAGCTTCAACCTCACCTGCAAAAAATATTAGAAATAAAATTCGTTCAAACTTTTCAAATTTCCTGGAAGTATTTGTAAATTGTTCTATTGACATATGCAAAGAAAGAGATATCAATTCAATTTATTCCGGTAGTGATTTATATAAAAACTATGAAATACCAGATAGAGCAGAAGTTATTGTAAATACTGACAAAGAATCAGAAGAAGAATCTGTAAAATTAATTATTAAAACATTAGAAATGTTAGACTGGATACCCAAAGTTTATGGTGAAGATTATTCATCGGAAGAAGAAGCAAAGATTCACGAAAGATTAGAAAGTTTAGGATATCTATAATGAATAACATACCAAGAATAATAGTATTAGGTTTAGATGGCTCTCCATTAAAGCTTATTAAAAATTATACAGAAAAAGGTTTAATGCCAAACCTTAAAAAGATAAGTGAGCAGGGTAGTATACATCAAATGGATACGGTTTTGCCGGAGGTTTCAGCAGCAGCCTGGAGCTCATTTATGACAGGAAAAAACCCTGCTAAAACTGGCATGTTTGGCTTCTTTGACATGATGCCAGGCTCTTACACAAACGTGTTTACCAATTTTCTTCATCTAAAACAGCCTCCTATATGGAATATTATTCACAAGGAACTAAGAAAGCCATGTGTATCAATTAATATGCCTTCAACATTTCCAGCAAAGCCTATGAATGGAGTATTAATTTCAGGTTTTGTTGCACCTGATATTAATAAAGCTGTTTTTCCACAATCATTATTGCCATTATTGAAAGAGATGCGTTATAAAATAGATCTGGATGTTCAAAAAATAAAAGAAAACAATGAAATGCTTATGAGTGAAGCTTATGAGACTTTAGATTTAAGAATAAGAATGGTAGATATTTTATGGGGAAAAGTTGACTGGCAACTATTTTCTTGCGTCATAACAGGAACAGATCGTTTGCAACATTTTATTATGGATGCATTTGATAATCCTTATCACCCGTGTAATAAACAGTTTGAAGAATATTATCGACGGATTGATTTTTTTATAGGAACTGTATATGACCGTTTAAAGCCTGGTGATGTACTTATATTACTTTCAGACCATGGTTTTGAAGTTACCAAATATGAAGTTTATCTGAATGTTCTATTCAGAATGAAAGGATGGATGGAAGATATAGGTTTTGAGAAGAAATGCTTTGAAAAAATAACTGAGGCAACAAAAGTATTTAACCTAGATCCTGCAAGAATTTATATAAATAGAAAACCCAGATATCCAAATGGAAATGAAATGTCTGATGAAGAATATAATAACCTTCTTAATGAAATAAAAGTAGAATTAGATAACTTAAAAAGCCCTGAAGGAGACAAGGTTGTTAAACATATATATACAAAAGAACAAATATACAGTGGTAAGTTTATACAATATGCACCTGATTTAACATTAGTGCCAAATGAAGGTTATTCTTTTAAGGGCGCAACAAAGCCAGACACTGTATTTTTAAGGCCTGTAAGACATTACGGAACACATAATGCCCATGATGCATTTTTAGCTTGTAATTATAAAATGAACCCTGAATCAAAACCTAATATAATGGATATTACGCCAACAATGCTAAGGTTGCTTAATATTGACATTGAAAAATATGACTTTGACGGTAAGCCTATTCAAATTGACATGAGATAAATGAAAAATATATTAACTAAAATAACTCAGAATAAAGAGAAAAGGAGTCTGGCATAATAATTAATTTCTAAAAATATATTAAAAAAGAGTTGTGCATATGCTACCTTTAATATTTATCAAAAAAAAATAGCAATATTATCATAGATTTAGAGTACATAAATAAATATAATTTAATTAGGAACATTAAGCAGCAAACTATGTCTATCTTTGTTGAGAGGTCAGAGCGCATGAGAAACACATTTGCATTATTTTTAATATTAATTTCTTTTCTAGCTTTTAATTTCCCGGTGAAAGCAGAACAGAATAATAACAAGACTTCTCGAAAACAGCTCCCACCTTTAACCGGGGGGATTCAAGAAAATGACTTTCTTAAAGGCTCCTCGCAACCAGGAGAAAGGCCTACCGGTTTTATAAAAGATTCTTTAACAGGTGATCCAATTTCAAATGCAGAAGTATCAATACCTGATAAGGGTTTATCAACTCAAAGTAAGCAAGATGGAAGTTTTAATTTAAATTTAAATGGAGAAAATGGGAATTTTATACTTTCAGTAAAGAAAGATGGTTATTTGCCTTATGCATTAAATGTAAAAAAGGGTAGTTTAGATAATCCTTTCAACCTTCACATTGAAAAACAAAGTGGTCAATTAATAGTTGATAGTGATATACACCACCTTGGTGATAATAATTATTCACTTAATTCAGCCAATGCAGGGGCTTTTAGACTGCCCTCTGAAGGGCCAACATTCATTAAAGAGTTTTATCTTGAATCATTGCCACCTAATGGTATGATTTTAAAAATCGGATCAATAATAGGCCTTGATACTATTGCTTCACAGCAGTTAGGGCAGTCACAAATAAGTGCATACAGTACGCCTTTAAGTATATTTGTTAATTCAGTAAAAATAGCTGAGATATCTGTGAATGCAGATAACAAAACAATACCCATTCATAATGGTGTTTTAAAGCCACATTCAAAAAACTTACTTGTTTTTCAGACAGGTGTTAACCAAGTTGTAGGTATAGCCGGACAGATGGATTATGATGATATTGAGTTTATTCATATATTATTAGAGAAAACTAAATAAAATATTTTTTATCCATTGTATTTACAAATAATAAAATCGCTTTTTTTCTTGATACCGATTTTTTCAAAGAATTTTGCCAGAGAAAATTTTTCTTCTGGTTGGTTTTTAATTTGAATTCTATTATTAAAATCTTTTATTGATTGTTTAAGGTTATTACTATTATTTTTAATGTAGTGAATTAAGGCCACAGAGTTATTAATATTCTGATATTCTTTTATCAGTTCAGCATTTTTAAGAGATTTGTATCTTTCACCACCGTTATGCAAAAACTTATCAAAAGCAACAATATATGTTTTATTTATATCAAAGGGAACTAACTTATTATTTACCTGAACAAGAATATTTTCAGGAGAAATACGATTTTTCTTAGGGCTATTAAGATCGATATTGTATTTTAAGCCACTAACCTGTAAAATACCGGGATGACCGTTATTATTGACACAGGCAGCACCATGATTTAATGCTTCAAGTAAATCTGAGCCCTGTAGTTTTGTTTTAACTATAGGTTGTTTGAAAGGAATAACAAAATCATTAATATATTCTTCATAGATATTACCTTTTTCCAGGCCTCGTTTAATACATCCCGATTGAGTTAAAACAATTTCAGCCTCAGGTGTATTATCATTTTGTGAGTTAACCAGGGTTTTTACAGAATCAGCAATCATACAGCCAATAGGATGCAATTGCCATATTGGCCATTTATGTTCAATAGGAGTCTTAATATTTGCTATATGAGACATTTTTGATAATTCATTATAAACGATAGCCTTTAATTCAGAATCAGGTTTAAACCTGATTAAGTTATATAAGTTGTTATCAGATAGAGTATTATTTTTATTGACTCTATTTATTTTAGTTATAAAGACATTAAAGAAGTTTTTCAACTTTTGCATAAAAGAATCTGGCCTTGATTCTACCTGTAAAATACCTTTATTATTAAATACAAGATGACTAACCCCTAAATATCTATTATGTGCACCGCCATGTAAAATAATAACAGGTTCTTTAGAGCCATCAGGTCTGACAGATTCAAACAGGTTAATATCCTTTTTAATTCCGGGTATAGCTAAATGTTTGTGACCACCAACAATAACATCAATACCGGGTATAGATGCCATAATTTTATCTTCATCATAACCAAGATGTGAAATTAAAACAATTCTATTAATACCCTGTTTTTCAAGTTCTTTTACTTTATTAGTAATTGCATTCTTAGTATTAACAACAGTAATGCCATCAAGAAACTGACTAAAACCGTTTAATTCTTCTGTTGTAGCTCCTATAAAGCCATATTTTTTACCCTTGATTTCTCTAATCTGGCTTTCAACAATCTTTCCACTTTTAAATAATTCACTTACAGGATTATTATCAGGAAAACTTAAATTAGAAATAATAGTTTGAAACTCACTACTTTTAAGAGCTTCAGCGAGTTTAGAACTACCGCCAATAAATTCATGATTTCCGAGGGTAGCCATGTCAAAACCGATTTTATTTAAAAAATCAACTTGAAGGGGCAAGCCAGTTTTCCCATTTCCATAGTCACCAGCATGGATAGCAAGAGAGCTATTATCATCTCTTTTAAAATAATCAACAGCAGCTTTAAGATTTGGCATTTTATCAAGGTTTCTGTGGGTATCGGTGGTATAAATTAATGTAAGAGTATCAAGAGACTCTTTTAGCTTATTACCTAAAAATGTCAGGGTATGATTAATATCTATAGTTTTATTTTGCTGATAAACAGCAACTTCCGTAAGTTTTGTTTTTACGGTATTGTTAGAATTTATTTTATTATTACCATCTATTTTATTATTAGCAGATGGTACAGGGTTATAAATTACCCTCATTGGTTTTCTTTCTTGAATAGTCAGAAATTATTTAAAAATTCCGAATCTAAGATTTATTTATAATTTAG
>JBFMGH010000348.1:0-9839 GCA_040752795.1 Cyanobacteriota bacterium | reverse complement strand
AGGCCCGCTAAGCGGGCCTTTTAAACCCTCCCTTTATTAGCCACTGTTCCCTGATATCTTATAAAACATTAGTTATGCAGAGGTCTTTTTTATTTATTAGAAAACTAAACTTAATAATCCTGTAAAATTAATGCTAATGTAAAAGATATAACTATCAACAATAGGAGAATTTATATGACATATAATGCAAAGATTCTGGCCTTTGCCGGAAGCACAAGAAAAAGTTCCTACAATAAAAAGCTATCTAAAATAGCAGCCCAAGCTGCCAGAAAAGAGGGTGCAATTGTAACTTACATTGATTTAAATGATTACCCTCTTCCACTGTATGATGAAGACATAGAAACAAAAAACGGTATTCCGGAAAATGCTCTTAAACTAAAACAACTTTTTAATGAAACTGATGGTTTTATTATCTCTTCACCAGAATATAACAGTTCTATATCAGGGGTTTTAAAAAATACCATTGATTGGGTTTCACGTCCTGTAAAAAATGAGCCTGTATTATCCGGGTTTAAAAATAAAATCGCCGTAATTTTAAGTGCATCACCAGGTAATCTTGGAGGATTAAGGGGATTATCGCAATTGCGACATGTCTTAAATAATTTATATGTAATAGTATTACCAGAACAAATTACAATTTCTAACGCCGATAAAGCTTTCAATGATACCGATCAACTTATTGATGCAAAAAAGCAGGAAGCCATTGAATTGCTTGGCAAAAATCTGACTACAACAATAAATAAATTAAACAGGTAAAGCTCGCTCCACATTAAATTTAAGAGAATATAATTATTTATTACAACTATATTTAAAGCTTTTGGCAATAAACAATTGTCATTAATAGCTATCAAATGTATTTTTATACTATTGTTTTAGCTAAAATATTGCTGAAAACTGCAACTGGAATATTTATGTAATACAGCTTACAATAACTATAGACATATTTAAACATTATAAGAAAGAAATATTATTGGCTGCGGAATCTTCAAGATTTAACATATCATCATTATCAAATGCACAAAAAGTTGCAGCGTTATTAATTCTGCTAGGCCCACAACCTGCTACAGAAATATTAAAAAATATTAAAGATGATGACGAAATCGAAAGAATAACACTGGAAATAGCAGCTTTAACCAGAGTACCACAGGAGCATCTTGAAGTAATCTTAGAAGAATTCCACCATATGTTTCAAGCTAGTGGCTTGATTGCACAGGGCGGTGTCAACTATGCTAAGCAACTTCTAGAATCTACATATGGCGAGAAAAAAGCTGATCTAATACTCGATAGAATGATGGCATCTTTGCAAAGCACTCCATTTCAGTTTTTTAATGAGGCAGACCCTATTCAACTGGCTACTTCTTTTCAGAACGAAAACCCTCAACTTGTTGCACTTGTACTGGCTTATTTAAGGCCCGAAAAATCAGCCGTGGTGCTCAATAACCTGCCACACAGGCTTCAAGCTGCTGTGGCTAGCAGAATCGCCGCAATGGATAGAACCAACCCGGAAATATTAGCTGAAGTTGAAAGAATTATGGAGAATAAATTCTCCTCTGTAGTTTCACAAGATTTTTCAAAAGCAGGTGGAGTAGAAGCTTTAGCAGATATTTTAAATCGCTCGGACAGAATGACAGAAAAATCTATTATGGAATCTCTTGAAGAAAGAGACCCTGAACTAGCTGAAACAGTTAGAGAACTTATGTTTGTATTTGAAGACCTTATTCAGCTAGACGATAGAGCTATCCAACGGATGCTAAGAGAGGTGGAAACTAAAGATCTTTCTCTAGCACTAAAAGGTTCTAACGATGATGTTAAAGAAAAAATATTTAAAAACATGTCCGAACGTGCTGGTAATATGCTAAAAGATGACATGGAATATATGGGCCCTGTCAGAGCTAAAGACGTCCAGGAAATGCAAACTAAAATTGTGGGTATAATTAGAGCTCTTGAAGCCACAGGAGAAATTATTATATCCCGCGGCGGCGAAGATGACCTTGTTTTATAGTTATTAACAAATTAATTTTCTTAAAGCTGATAATGTCTCTTCAATATTCCCCTGAAAATATTTGTCAGCAAGAATCTGCAGATCCTTAAGCAAGGCCATATCTCTTGTTTCAACAGCCTTATAATAGTATTTATTTTTAATTTGAACCTTATCAAGTCTTTTTTTTCTACAAAGCCTCAGACAAGTGGTATGTATTGTAGTATAAACATATTCTCTATTAGGGTTTTTAGTTTTCAGTGATTGAATTATTGACCTTACATCAACAAGACTACTTTTGTCATCATTAGAAAGTTCCCACACACTTTCCATTACATTATTTTCAAGCTCTCCAAATTTAACTTTTTTTACTTTAACTTTTTTCATATTTCTCCAAATTTTAAATATAAAAAAAATTTTTAAATTCTTTCAACTGCTATTAGAATCAAACAAATGATAGTGTTTGTCTATAGCCTGAAAGTGTCTATTAGTATCATATACACAAAAAACTGTGGTAATTAATTTTTTCTATTAAAATTTCTCGGGGGGTAAATTTTTTCTAAAAGCTCAAAATTAATTTAATAGAATATTGCAAATTGCATTAATTATAATGTGGCCTTAGATCATATTTTGCCTTAAAAATATTTTTAATATAGCTTGCGCTTTATTATAGTCAGATTCTTTTACAAGTAAATTAAATCTATGATAAGTTGAAAATGGCATCATACTAATATTATTCTGTGCTAATAATAATGAAATTTTGGATAAATATCCAACTATTTCCATTAATCCTTCACCAGAAAAAGTAAATTTTCGCCAGTTACTGCTAATTAAATATTTAATTGAACCTTTATCAAGTTTTTCCCAGGTATCTGTGGCAATAATTAAACTTATTTCTTTATCACTATCTTTGGTTATAGATACAAAATTTTCAGGTTCAATTTTACTAACAACTTCAGACCAATATTTAACAGGTATACTAACATATGAAAAGTTTGTTTCAGGGCTTTCAAGTTTTGTTTCAGCAAATAGTTTTAATAATTTTGGATTCTGCATTTAATTTACTCTTAAAATTAATATATTATTAGCTTTTCTTTAGTACAACAGATATTTCATTCTCTCCTACAAGATTAAGATAATCTCTTGCCAGACCTTCTAAACCTTCTGGTGAGTTATAACTTTTATACTTCTTCTTTAAAACATCGTTCTCATACGTAGCATTAATATTTAAAGCTTTCAGACTTGACATTTTATCATTTAATGTCACATAACGGTCAAAATTTAAGTATGTTCCACGTATAAATTGAAAACTTAAAAATACTGCAACTGAAATCAACAATGAGTTAATAATTAAAGAGTTTAGTTTTTCCTGCTTCTTTAATTGCTCTTGTTTTTCGAGAAATCTTTTACTAACGGTGGTGTTGTTAGTTTCTCTTATTTGCTCAACTTGATAGTTGTATACCCTGACTGTTGACACGATAGTTACCCCGTAGTTACAAAGTGAGGCCAAATTTGAATAAAAATAAGAAATAAAATTTTATTAGTTATCCGAATACCACTTGAGAAAAGCATTATAGCCTCTCAACCCTATCCTTATTTAATAATAACATTGCTTTCAAATAATTCAAGTCTTTTTCTAAAGAAAATAGTTATTTTAGATGAGAATTTAATATTTTACTTACAACATCTTAATCAATTTTTTAGATTTCATGCAGGTTTAAAACAAAATTGATTTCAGATAAAATCATTTTAAACTATGTCGTGAAATTTGAAAAAAATGTTGAAAATATGAACAAATATAAAGTTAGAAAATTATTTTATAAATCTATTGAAACTGAACTATTATCAATAGATTTCGACAAAATTTACTTACCAAAAGCTATTGATAAATATAACTTTAACTTAATAAAAATTCATTCATTAAAAGCTCCTGCTGCAAATATTTTAAAGCAAACAGCCCTTTCCAAAGGCGGAGACCTTGCTGTATCCACAGATGTAGTTACCTGCAAACGTGATTTAACAGACGCCATTTTAGCTGTTACAGATAAACAATTAAAATTAATAATTGATTCTCTCAAACAACAACCTTTCGGGTTAAAAAAACTTTCCTCTGAACTTGAAGAATTCTTAATAAATAAATTATCTCTATCAAGGCCATTAATAATAAACAACAAAGAGTTTCTATGGGGTTCTAAAACTCATTTAATGGGTATTTTAAACATAACACCTGATTCATTTTCAGATGGTGGTGAATATTTATGTATTGATAATGCTGTAAAATGCGTTTCTGAAATGATCAAAAATAATGTTGACATTATTGATATTGGCGGTGAATCCACCAGGCCTTTTTCAGAACCAGTTGAGCCAGATATACAGATCAAACGAATTAAGCCTATCATTAAAGAAATAAGAGCTCAGTTTCCTGATACAGTAATTTCCGTTGATACAAGAAGTAATATAGTTGCAAATTGTGCAATAGAAATTGGTGCAAGCATTATAAACGATGTCTCAGGATTAACTTTTGATAGCGAAATGGTATCTGTTGTTGCTTCTAATAATATACCTTTAATTATTATGCATTCTCAAGGTACACCTGAAACAATGCAAAATATGCCTGCCTATAATAATTTATTAGATGATATATGTAGTTTTCTTTTTGATCAGATAGATTATGCTATAACACATGGCGTAAAAGAATCTAATATTATTATTGATCCGGGTATTGGTTTTGGCAAAACCATCAATAATAACCTTGAAATTATTCAAAGAATTTCTGAGATTAAGTCATTAGGATACCCAACTCTTGTTGGTACTTCTAGAAAAAATTTTATTGGTAAGTTGCTTAATGAAGAGGTATATAATAGAGAAGAGGGAACATTAGCAACTAACGCCTATCTGGTATCACAGGGTGTAGATATATTGAGAATTCATGATATAAGTTACCACGCTAAAGCCATTAAAATGTTAGATCATATTTCAAGAACTAATTTTTGATTATTACTAAAATAATTTTTGAACGGCAAATATATCAATTTCATGTCCTAAATCATATGTTCCTTTAGAAATGTATTTTAGGTTATGATCAGCTTTATCTCTTTCATAAATTTCTTTTACTTCTTTAGAACATGTAACTTCACCTGGTCCTGCTAAATTGCATATTTTGCCAGCAATAACAAATGCCTGTTCTTTAGAATGTTGCGGTGTTGTACAATATATTCCACAGGTGACATGCATTTTTATACCGGCTTTATCTAGTTCTTTATTAAGATTTACCATATTTTCTTGCAGTTGAAGAGAATAAGTTATACAACTCGATACATCTTCAAAATTCAACATAAAGTTATCTTCTGAAGACTCCTTAAACAGTTGGGCATCAAGATACATATATCTATTAAACTGCTCCATAAACATGTTCTTAATGTCTTTATCACTCAAACCACTACTTATTAAGTATGATGAAGATGTTGTTTGTGTCTTATGTCTTACAACAACATAACCTAAAGTATTCTCAAAAAGTCTTGCTTCTTCCTGTTTCTCTTCAGCCTGTTTTTGTTTTTGAGCTATATGAACTTTTGTTTTAGCTTCCACAAAATTTATTGAGGTTCTTAATCCATTAATAAACTTCGCAATGACTGTTAGGCCAATAGAAATCAATAATAAAACGCCTGCAAGATATATAGGCACCCAGTCAATAAAGAAACCTTTAAATTCACCAGATACATCACCAGTTACTCCTCTTACTATATTTACAAATGGAGTAATAAACATTCCTAAAAAGTCTGTAACAAATGAAAGTGGTTCTATATCAATAACTGTCATCACCCAGTATAAAATGATAATAGGTATTGATATAATTAACACCGCAGCTATTAGTTGTAATATTGTTTGTAGTGCTTTCATTTATTAAACCTTTCGTCAGTTAGTTTAGAATGATATTGTCAATTAATCTTACATTACCAATTTTTGCAGCTATCGCAATTAATGAATAAGGTTTTAGAACATTAATAAATTTGAGATCATTATAGTCTAACGCTAATAAATATTCTAATCGAATTTCTTTAAATTGATTAATAAATTTACTTTTAACTTCATTTGAAAGTTTTACAAAATCTTTTTCACCAGCAATATAAGCCGTTTTTATGAAACTTAAACTTTGGTAAAGGTTTGGCGCTATTTTTCTAGAATGTATATCAAGGTTGATATTTCTTGAGCTACAGGCCAGACCATCAGCTTCTCTTATTGTTGAACATTCTACAATTTCAATAGGAATATCTAATGCTTCGACAAGTTTTTTTATTATAAATAGTTGTTGTGCATCTTTACAGCCCATGAAAACTTTGTCCGCTGGAATAATATTAAATAATTTAGTTACTACCGTTGCAACTCCTTCAAAATGGCCAGGCCTGAACTCTCCGCAAAGTTTATTTACATATTGTTCTGGCGGCTGCACATTAAAAACAATGTTTTCAGAATTCCCATACATTTCATTATTATCAGGGGTAAATACACCAATAACACCAAGCTCATTACAATGTTTCAGATCTTCTTCCAGTGTTCTAGGATACTTATTAAAGTCTTCATTAGGGCCAAATTGTTTTGGATTAACAAATATTGATACTATTGTTTCATCACAATGTTCAATAGACTTTTTAATCAGGCTTAAATGACCATCATGAAAACAACCCATTGTTGGAACAAAACCAATGGTTTTATTTTGCAACTTTAAATTATTAACAAAGTCTCTCGCTTCAGTTTTTTTAGTTATTAGTGTTGTTGTACCCATACAATTTTATCTTTTTACAAAATTAAGTTTTTCTTCCTCTTCTGGCTCCAGAGCAAATGACTCATCTATTTCATCAGGGAAACTACCATCTATGACATCCTGTCTATAATTCATCACCGCACTTTTTGATATTTCAAATAAATTAGCATATTTTCTAACAAAAGATGGTGTAAAATCAGCATATTTACCCAGCAAATCATCTGTAACCAGAATTTGTCCATCACAATTAGGTCCGGCACCTATACCAATGGTTGGTATTTTTAAATTTTCAGAGACATATTTCCCAACAGGAGAAGGAATCATCTCAAGAACTAATCCAAATACACCTGCTTTCTCAAGCTTCAAAGCTTCATTTAATAAGATCTCGCCTTTACTTGCTGTTTTTGCCTGTATAAAATACCCTCCAAAGTTATTAATAAATTGAGGGGTAAACCCCAGATGGCCCAAAACAGGTATACCAGAATCTATTATTCTTCTTACAGATTCTATAATATGATCACCTGAGCCTTCCAGCTTAACTGCATTAGCACCAGCTTCTTTAACAAATCTTCCAGCATTTCTAACTGCTTCAGAAACATCAACTTGATAGCTCATAAAAGGCATATCTGCAACGACCATAGTTTTACTTGCACCTCTGGTAACAGCTTTGGTATGGTGTATCATTTCATCCATAGTTATAGACAACGTATCTTTATGACCAAGTGCCACCATTGCAAGAGAATCTCCAACCAATATAATATCTATATCAGCTTCATCCAGAACTTTTGCTGTATTATAATCATAAGCTGTTAGAGATACAATTTTTCTTCCTGATTTTTTATATTTTTGAATTTTTGTAGCAGATTTATCCAAGGTCCTAGCTCACTTTCACTTTTTCAACGATTTCTTTAGTCTCTTTGTTGTCATCATTTTGAGAATCTAATTTTCTTTCCAGAGTATCAAGATCCAGCCCACCAGTTCTATACCAGTGTTGTATATATCTTGCTATTCTTTGAGGGCTGTGTCTGACTAAACCATTATTATTTTCTTGAATAAGACGCTTGCAAACAATATTGACTTTCATCTTCTCAAGAACTTCTATATCATTTTCAACCGGTTCAGAATCTTCTTTAGCATAGTGTTGTTTCATTTCAGGTGTTAGTTGATCATTTATAAATATTGTATCAACTATATCTGCACTATTAGCATGATCAATTATAGCTTTTAGATGATCTGATGCAGAATAATTATCTGTTTCACCGGGCTGCGTCATAACATTACATATATAAATTTTTCTTGCTGTACTCATTGAAACAGTTGTAGCTATTTCAGGTATAAGTAAATTGGGAATTACACTTGTATATAAACTTCCTGGGCCAAGAATTATAATATCTGCTTCTTCAATAGCTTTAATGACCTCAGGTAGAGCTTTTAATTTTTCAGGATCTGTTCTTAAACGCTTGATTTTACCTGTAGCTTCAGGAATATTTGACTCACCAGAAATAATTCTTCCATCTTCCATTTCAGCTACTAGTTTCATATCTTCAAGCGTTGATGGCAAAACCCTTCCTCTTATAGCAAGAACTTTTGATGATTCTTTAACTGCAGTTACCATATCTCCTGTAATTGAACACAATGCTGTCAGAAAAAGATTTCCAAAGCTATGTCCTTCAAGGCCTTCGCCATTACTAAATCTGTATTGAAATAGTTCTGTAACAAGTTTTTCTTCATCTGCAAGTGCGGCTATACAATTTCTAATATCACCAGGTGGCAATACGCCCATTTCTTCTCTAAGCCTTCCAGAGCTACCTCCATCATCGCCAACAGTAACAACAGCTGTAAGATTATTTGTTACTCTTTTAAGACCTTTTAATATTGTAGAAAGGCCAGTTCCACCACCAATAGCAACTATTTTGGGGCCTCTATTTAATTTATGTTTTCTATATAAAGCTTCGAGAACTTTTTCTCTATTCTGGGGTAAAACAGCCTCAAAAATAGACCTATTAGCCTTACGCCAGCCAAAAAAGAAAAATATTATTCCCAATACTATTGCCAATGTACCGCTATAACCAGATGTAACCTTTGAAGCAATAGCCCTTAGGAATTCTATTGAAAAATGAATCGGGTGCAAATTAAATAATATTGCAGCCCCAAGGCCTATAAGCACAACGCCTGTAAATGTTAGAAATAACCACCTTTTAACTTTTAGACCGGGTAAAAACCAGATGGCTCCTCTACGAACATTGGGCATGTATTTTGATACTCTATTAATCACAATATTTTGTCTCGCTATTAGTCTACCTGATGAAGGGCATGATCTCCTACAAGTGTTATTGCTATAGGAACAGGACGCTCGGGGAACATGCCTCTTATTTCTTTTGCTATTTGAATTGATCTATCAGAATCTGAACATAAGTGAATTGTCTTAAAATCTATATCTAAAATATTTCCATTTTTAGAAATCATTTTACCTTCTTTAACCAGCTTGGTAGCTATCATTAATACTTTTTCAATATCTTCTACCGGTTCATCAAACAGAATACTTCCATCGTCATCATAATACTTATTAATAATAATTTCAGGTGCTACTCTAATTTTTGTTTCTTCCTGAACATTATTCAAAGCATCTCCAGCAGCACCAACTAATATTAACCATGTATCAATTTCTTCTAAAGATTTGGCCACTGAAATAGCAAGGGCTGCATCTTTTGTCATTTGTCTATATAAAGCTCCATGTGGCCTGACATAATCTATTTGCATATTGTAAGAGGCTGCTATAGCCTTTAATGCTCCGATCTGATATATAATCATAGCTTTAAGTTCTTCAAAAGAAAGATTCATCTCTCTATAGCCAAAACTTGCTATATCAGGATACCCTATATGTGCCCCAATAGAAAGGGTATTTGCTTTTGCCAGTTTAATAGCTTCCATAATTTTAATCGGGTCTCCAGCGTGAGCACCACAAGGTATATTGACAGAACTAACAAATGGTATCAATTCTTTTTCTTTGTTGTTTTGGTATATTCCAAAACCTTCACCTAAATCACAGTTTAAATCCACATAAATTGTTTTTTGTTGTGGTTGTTCTTTTTTTATTGT
>JBFMGH010000347.1:0-3785 GCA_040752795.1 Cyanobacteriota bacterium | reverse complement strand
ATTAACCAGTAATAAATAATATTTTTAGTTGATTGATTTGTTTTAACCAGATAAATTGTAATAGCTATTGAAATTAATAATGAAGAAAGTGCATATTCCTGTTTGCAAGTTATGGTAAGAGCAGAAAAAATTGCTGACAGGTATAACAATTTAAAAGGGTTATTGTGTTTTAAATATCCTATAATGAGAGCTATTTGAAGTAAAATAAATAAGGTTGCAAACAATGTAGCAAATGAATATGGGAAAATAAAGCCTTCATAGCTTCCCAGGTTAGGGGCAAACGGGCCAATTTGAAAATAAATAGCAATCATTAAAGCGGATTCTAGAGGTGATAATAGTTGTCTTGCCAGAAAATATATTGTCCCGCATAATATAATATTTACTAAAATACCTGTTATGTAGCTAATTGTTAAACTGGCTCCAAAGAGTTTGAATAGTAGAGCAATAAAATAAACTGCAAAAGGACCATAATAAAATGCTATATCTTTATATAAAATGTCTCCTTTAGTTATTAACCAGGGTATATAAACTTCTCTGCCACAGTCAATTATTGGGTGTAACCACTTAAGCCAGCTAATATATAACATTAAGCTAAATAATATTGCAATTATTAGTAATGCATAATAGTCATTTTTATTTATTTTCTTAAGTTTTAACAAAATGTCTTCCATAGATTAATAATATTAATTGAAATTAAACATAATTAAAACCATTTTCTATTTTCCGAAAGACATAGTATTTTAACAATTTTCTGTTATAAATTTATTTGTTCAGAAATCATTTATACAAAACATCTTAAAGCCTTGCTGTGATTGAGATACTGTCTTTAATGTAAATGCATTAAATATCAATGTGTAACAAATTGTTAAATTTATTTCTGTCTTTCCGAAATATGAGTTTAAAATTACAAAATATTGGGAATATTTAAAATGTAAGTAGGAATTAATACTTATTTTCGATATATTTACTCAACATACCTCATATTGCAACCCAACCTCTATACAAACCTGCTACGAGATTTTGAACCTTCGGGTTCGTTTTTTTTTGTTTTAAAAAGCCGCTTGAATAGCGGCTTTTCTTTATTCTAAATAGTTTCTATACTTATATTGCCACCCCAGGGGTTATCTAATGGTAGTTTTAATAAATATTTATTGTCTTTGGTTTCAAGAATGACTGCTGCTTCAGAATTATTTGATTGTTCAGCAACATTGAAAGAATGTTTACCTTTCATTGCGTCAGCAATAGTTTTTGCTTTGTCAGAATTTTTTTGATCACCTGACAATAACTCATCAACAGCTATTTTCATCCATTCAACATCATCTTTAGGTTGAATGACTTTAAATACATGCGCGCCAGCTGGTGGAAGATTTGCAACCATTCTTTTGCCTGCTACTCTGGCAAAACGCTTTGGTTTTGATACTTCATTGCCATCGTTAGTTTTGGTTAGAATATTTTTATCGTCAAGAATTATGAGACCTTTATTGTTTGTAGAAAATTCTCCAGGAACTGTAAATGTTGTAAAAAAACTTGTATTGGAATTTTCATTGATGACTGTTAACATATCTCCAGCGGGTGATTTAACACTGAATACTGAAGAACCCTGTGTGCTATCATGCCATTTTGGAATGCTTGCTTCGGGGTTGTTAACTATATCTTTTACAGCATCATAGGCGTTAAAGAGTGCATGGTACCTTTTATTCATATCTTTATCATTTTTAAGTGGCATTGCAGCATTAGAACAGGTTAAATCGTGGCCTTTTTTACTGGCATATACAGAGCCATCTTCGTTTCCGTTCATCATATAGAATGGTCTTCTTCCTGGGCCTGAACTGCCAAACAGTCCAAGTGTCATGGCTAATGCAACCCCATTGTTTCCATCTTCTCTGCCTGCTCTGTGTTTATTCTCTCCAACTGCGCAATCATGAGTATCTAATGAAAACATCTGTGATATTGATCTGGGGATTTCGCCTTTTTTCGCCATCTCAGTTAATTTTTTAATCCTGGCAACACCATCCTGAATTCTATCTTGAATATTTTCAAGCCAGTTTTGTTTATGAACATCTTCAACATTCCAGTGGTCATTACTGCCTCTGCGTTGATTTGGTTTTGGTACCCAATATTGATCGTTGCCAAGGGTTAAATCAAATCCCATTTTTGCAAATGGAACCATGTCTTCTGAAAATGCTTCGGCAAGAGCTCCTACGGCTTTATGCCCCCCTGGTTGTGAGTCATCTCTGGCTCTTTCAATTAATCTTTGCCAGATTTCTTTTGTTGCATAGCCTGCTCTAAAGGCACTGCCATCTGTTTTGTCACCATTGTTTTTATCTACAGCATGTTTTGCCATATCTGCTCTTATAAAATCTAGGCCATATTTCTCTCTTGTCATTGGGAATATCTCAACAAAGAATTTTATGGCATTTTCATTAGGTGATTTTTCGTCAATCTCAGCATTTATTGTATCTTTATTGTTGAAAAACTTGAATGGGGTCAGGTTTCCGTATGGTTCTTTGTTATTTGATTGAAATCTTGGATAATTACCATCCTTCATCCATTCAGCAAATTCTGGTAAATGTGTTCCATTCCATGGTGTTACCGGTACATTTACGTAACCTTTTTGTTGTTTTATTTCTGCTAATACACTGTTTTTAATATTATTTTTCTGATCGGGGTAATTATTTTTGAGTTCTGTGAATATTTCAGGCCCACTTTTGTCTTTAACTTTTTCAGCAAAAGACTGAAGGTTGCTATTGCCTGAATTCTGTAATGCCTTTAACACAGCATCTTTAATTTCATCTTGAACTGTTCTGCCCTGGTTAAATTCTATATACTTGTCATTGGGATTGGTAAGATTAATTCCCATACCAATGGCAACGCCATCTTTTTTATCGTTTAGCTTGACCCAACGGAAAAGTTCAGGCCTTTCAAGTAAAAAGTCACTCCAGTCGCCAACATGAGGTATAAGATCCATGCCAACTTTTTTGTCTAAGAGGTGAGCAGCATCAACAAATGCTTGCATAAGTTCATCAGCTGTAATTTGCTGGTTTTTTGGCAGTCTTGCATTTAGTATTTCAAGGTCTTTTTTATAAATATCCGGGTCTAAATCAAAGCTTGATTGAGCATATAAGGCACCGTTGCAATTCTCAAAAATCGGTGCTAGATATATACTTTCTGGACGGATGGTTGGTAAAAGTTTAATAGAATTAACTAATCCACCTATAGCCCTAGGGCTTAAATTATAAAATGTGGAAGATTTAATCCAGCTAGAATCTTTTTCATTCTCAATAGGAGAAGCAACTGGCCCATTAACATTTTTGCCCTTAGCTTTAGCAATTTCTTTAATTGCTTTTATGGCAGCCAAAAGTTCTACGGACATGGCTTCATGAGGGGTTAGTTGAACATAATTGCCACTGATGTTAAGCTTATCTCCACCGGAAACTGATAGTTTTCTTGCTATAGATTCAAGTTTGTCCAGGCTTGAATTATTTCCTGTAAAAGTTAATAAGTCACTTTGCTGAACAGATTTGAATCTGGAGGCATTTAATTTTGTTATTTGTGGTTGAGAAGCTTTATTACTTGATTTAAAGCTAATTCTTTGCTCTCTAATATCGTTTATCACGTTGATTCCCTCTTTTAATGTCGGATCCGAAATTATTTGCTCAAGATACTTTTTAAAACCTTCTGAACAATTTTTAGTGATTAAAAATATTTAAATATTAAATAAAATTTACAATTAATTGTTTAATTTACAATTAATTTATAAATAATAATAACAACTATTATTAATA
>JBFMGH010000346.1:0-7039 GCA_040752795.1 Cyanobacteriota bacterium | reverse complement strand
TTTTCGCCAGCAAATCTATGATACAACAAATAAGTTATTATACAAATAAAATAATAGGCTATTTAAGTTTAATGGTATTTTTTACCAATTTCCTTTAATACTTTGGTGTCAATAATTGTATATTCAGTATCGTTTATCATCAAATAAGCACCATGGTGAGGTGGATACCAGAATGCTCTTATTTTTCTATTAATGATTTCCTGTGTATCAGAAGGTTTTATTTCTCTTAATTCATTAAATTCATTTTTATTTACATATCTGCCTTTACTCTGTTTGCTTCTAGGAAGCTCTTTTCCTTCTAATAAATTGTCAATTATTTTTCTAAATAGTTCAAACATAGCTTCCTGACTTTTTTGTTCAAGGGAAAATGCGGTTTCATTATAAGGGTCTATATCAAACCTTTTAACTTCAATAATATCTCCTGAATCGAGTTTTTCATCAACAAAATGAGCTGAGACACCATAATATCTTTTACCCTCTAAAATTGCAACATTATAGCCTCCAACACCTCTTAGTTCTGGTAAAGGTGCAGGATGAAAATTTATACACCCTGAAGTTGGTATATCTATTAATGTTTTTTTAATTTTTTTCCAGTACAAATATGAAATAACAATATCAATATTGTTTAAATCAATTTTAAGAGTATTATTATCAGGGTTATCTATAGCATTATATAAATAATCATCGTTAATAACATTTAAATTATATTCTTTTGCAACATCAGATAACTTTGTTTTCCAGTATATATCTTCATCATCTAATTTAGCAACAACCGCTACAACATCTACACCTTTAGAAATAAGGTATTTTAATGCTTCGCAAGAATATGGTTTACGTCCAAGAAAAATTGCTTTCATATACTTAAGCCCTTTAAATCTTTATTAAATGTAAGTGAAATTAATTGTATTTTATATAAAAGTTTTTTAAATAAGAAGTAATTTATTTAAAATAACGATTAACTTTATTAATTAAAGTTTTTACAAACCACACAATAGCTTTAAAATGGCTAATGAATCTTTTTAATCACAATATAATTTAAATAATATTTTGATATTTTTGAATAATAAATAAACCATTTGTTTGATGTGGACAACCTGAATATTTAATTAAAATATGCATGTTTAATATTACTTCCCCAATATTTATTTAAAGCTTTTCAATTTACGAAAGGTAAGTATTGATTATGAAAAAATTCTCTCTATTAATTAGCACCTTATTAATTTCTGCAACATTAAGTTCAATACCAGCTTCATCTCAAATAATGCTTTTTCCACAGGAATTTAATAATAATACTGCTAAAAAAAATTATACGGTAACCAAGTTACCCAATATAGAAGACCTTCAAACTAACTTTGAAAATAGTAATATAAACAATAATAGAAACAATAATATTAATGAAACGCAGGCATCACCTCAAAAGCCAGTATCAAACAATGAATCAAATATAAAAAGAACCATAGAAACTAGGCCCAGTATCATTGAAAGAATGTTTGGTAATAATTTAAAACAGTTTGGTTATGAACTATTTGAACGTGGAACATATGTATCACAGGGTGAAGAACTAACAAAAAATTATAAACTGAATGTTGGTGATAAGGTCAGGGTGTATTTCTGGGGAGATACATTTGATTTTATGTCTATAACTGGTTCTACATCTTTAGAACCAACTGTTAATACTATTGTTGACAGAGAAGGTAATTTATTTATACCAAATGTAGGTGTAGTAGCAGCAAAAGACAGAAGTATTAATGATATTGAGAGTGAAATCTATTCTTTAATGTATAGAAATTATACTAATTTTGATGTAAAGATAACAGTTAGTGAACCAAGAGATTTTCCCGTACTCGTAATGGGTAATGTAAAACTACCGGGCACTGTTTATATGAGTTCTAATTCCACTTTTTTAGATGCATTAAACTTTGCAGGCGGGGTTGATAAAGATGGTTCTTTAAGAGAAATTATTCACGTTGATGGTATTACTAAGAAAAAAACTAAGATTGATTTATATGATTTATTAGTAGATGGTAATTATCACCTTATTCAATTAAGAAAAGGTGATGTTATTCTTGTTAAACCTATAGGTAAAGTTATAGCAATTGCTGAAGGGGTGAAAAGGCCTGCTATTTTTGAATTTAAAGAAGGTGAGAACTTTGAAGAAATAATAAATTTTGCTGGGGGTCTTTTACCTGCTGTAGATTTAAATAGTTTACAGGTAGTACTCTTTGATCATCAAACAAATGAAAAAAGAATTGAAGATATCAGACTTTCAGATTTAAAAGCTTTAAAACCGAAAGATGGTGATCTTTTAAGATTCAGAAGTCTTTACGAATATGCTGAGAATACTATAACTGTCGAAGGTAATGTAAAGCATCCAGGTGAATTTGAGTATAAAGAAGGAATAAGATTATCAGATGTTATAAAAAACAAAGACGATGTTCTTATCAGAACTTATACAGCTCAGGCTGTTATTGAAAGAGTTGTTGGCGATGACAAAAATGTTGAATCAATACCAGTATCTTTAGATAAATTTTTTAATGGAAGTATAGATCCTGAACTAAGACCACAGGATATAGTTAAGATATATCCCTCAACTGAAATGCCTATGATTGAAGTTGCCGGTGAAATTATTAATCCCGGGCTTATTCCATATAAAGAAAATATGAAAATCTATGATATTTTAAGCATTGTTAAATTTTCAAGAAATGTAAATGATATTGTAATTGAAATTTCTAATCCATTATTTCCTACAAAAGAAGAAATTGAAGCCCTTGAAGCTAAAGAAAATATTTTGCAGTATTCAAAAGGTTTGAATGTCAAAAATGGTAATGTTAATAAAAATATTACCATTCAGGATACTGATAGTAGTAAAAGAGATACCAGAGTTACTACTATATATCTTTATGAACTATTGACAAATAGATATAGCCCTGAAGTTCAAAGTGTTCAAATATTTGCAAATGATAGAATTTTATTCAGACCTGTTACAGATCAGGAAGCTCTTAACACAGTAAGATTAGTAGGTTATGTAAATAATCCCGGGGTTTACAGGGTTAAACCTGGAATGAAAATTACGGATGTTATTAATATGGCTGGAGGTCTTGCTAATAATGCTTACCTTAAAGGCATTATATTTATGAGAGCTTCTGTGAATGAGACACAACAAAACGCTTTAAAAAGAACTGCTCTTGATCTACAGGATGAAATTATATCAAAAGTATTATCTGCACAGAATCTTGCAGGAGAAAGTGATTCAACCGCAACAAATGAGTTTATTTCTGTTCAGCAAAATCTTTTAGGTATTATGAAAGAAAAAGCGACTCAAAGATATGGAAGAATTGTAATTGATATTAATAATGACACAATAGATGGGCTTTTCGGAGCCAATGACCTTGAATTACAGGATGGTGATGAAATAATTATTCCTCAATCACCAAAATATGTTATGGTTATTGGCGAGGTTTATAACCAGTCTGCTATAGCTTATTACCATGATGAAACAGCCGCCTTTTATGTAGATAAGGTTGGTGGTGTTACAAAAAGGGCCAGAAAAAAAGGTATTTTTATTTTAAAAGCAAATGGCTCAGTAGTAAGATCACGAAATTTAAATCAGATCGTTCTTGATCCGGGTGATTCTGTTATAGTGCCCAGAAAAGTTAAAGTACCTGTTAATATTAGAGGTTTAATCAGAGACATTGCACAAATTGGTGCAAGTGCAGCACAGACAGTATTTATTCTTGATAAACTATAATTAATTATTATCAAATAATTGAAATAAACTTTTGTTATTGAAAATTAACTTGTCTTGAAATAAAATCAAGTTCAATTAAATCTACAAGAACTGTAAATTAAAGAAAATAATCATATAAAGTCGGAATTTAACCCATTAATATTTTTTCTGCAATTAGGATTATTTTCAAAGATTATTATGAATGTTGGCTAAACCTTATAAATGGTCTTATTTTAATGTCTATATTTATACTTTTTTGCCTGTTAGTTTTATTTATATTGCTATATAAAAATATTGCAAGACCTTCGGTACTATTTTTTATATTTTTATGTGTTTTTCTGTTTATCAATCAAATAAAAATTGAAGATTTCCTGTCTAATTTTGCAAATCCGGCTTTAATAAGTCTAATATTGCTTTTAATAACAGCATCCATATTAAGTAAAACTAACTTAATTCAATTAATAAAACAAATGGACACTACTAAAAATATTAATATATTTAAACTAGCTGCATTAATATCACTGATATCAGCTTTTGTTAGTAACTGCATGGTTATATCATTATCTATAAAAGCTCTACATAACGTAAAGAATGCCTATAGATTATTACTACCTATATCGTTTATGATAATTATAGCGGGTACATGCACACTAATAGGAACTACAACAAACCTGATAATAAACAGTTTTGTTGTTGGTAGTGGTATGAAATCGCTAAAAATGTTTGATTTTATATATGTTGGTATACCGTTAGTTATTGTTGGTCTTTTATATATAACAATATTTACCAATAAAATTCTTAAAGAAAAAAAGGTTGTAGATGATCATCCTATTTCAAACTATTTTTTAGAAGCAAAAGTTTTAAGTCAATCGCCTTTGATAGGTCATTCTGTTAAAGATAACAATCTCAGGAATCTTGAAAATTTATTTCTTGCTGAGATAGTTAGAGACAAGATTCTTATATCACCTGTTAGCCCTGAAGAAATGATATATGAAAATGATACATTGGTTTTCACAGGAGATATTGACAATATTAAGGATCTTCAAACAATTAAAAATTTACGTATTTTTAATGAAAAAAGTTCAGTATTAAGAAATAATCTAGTCTGGGCAGTATTATCACATAATTCATCTTTAATTGGTAAGACTATTAAGAAAGCCAATTTCAGAAGCAAGTTTGATGCTGCTGTTGTTGCAGTAAAAAGAGGTGACGAAAAGTTAAGTGGAAAGATAGGATTAATTAAATTACAAGCAGGAGATTATTTAATTTTAGCTGTTGGGCAAGATTTCTATAAAAATGACAGCAAAACCATTCACTTTTATCTATATAGTGAACTTGAATTATCCAACAAACTGGATCTAAAGAAGAGTATATTTGTTATATCAGCTTTTGTAATAACTATAGTTTTAGTTGCTTTAGGTCTTATTAACCTTTTAAAGGGTCTTATAGTTCTGTTATTTATTTATGTTTTAACTGAATGTGCAACTGTTGAAGAGCTAAAAAGGGCATTTAACTTTGAGATATTTATACTTGTTGGGGCTGCACTCGGAATATCAAAAGTATTACTTGATTCTGGTGCAGCAACTATTGTTTCTGATGCAATAATACTAGCTGCAAGTCAATTTGGTGTATTTGGTTGCTTTGTTGGAATTTATATTATGACAGTACTTTTTACCCAGGTAGTACATAACAATGCTGTTGCGGCTCTTGTATTTCCTGTTGCGTATTCTACGGCAACAACTTTAGGTGTAAATCCATTACCCTTTATTATGGCTGTTGCTTATGGAGCAAGTGCAAGTTTTCTTACTCCTTATGGATATCACGTTAATTTGTTGGTATTTGCTACAGGTAATTACAAACAAAGTGACTTCTTTAAACTGGGATTGCCTTTGACAATTGTTTATAGTATCCTTGTAATTGTTCTGGTTCCAATATTTTTTAAATTTTGAGTAAATTAAGGTTAGACTATAGAGGTAAAATGATGACTACAGCAACAAAAAACATTACCTGGCAACAGCATAGAATTTCAAAAGAACAACGACAAAAGTTATATACTAATAAGCCTTGTGTAATATGGCTAACAGGCTTGAGTGGCAGTGGAAAAACCACACTTGCAAATGCTATTGAAGTAGAGCTTTATCATCGAAAGCTGAGAACATATATTCTTGATGGTGATAATATTAGACATGGTTTAAATAAAGACCTTGGCTTTTCTGATGAAGATAGGGTTGAAAATATTAGAAGAATTGCAGAAGTTTCTAAACTCTTTGTTGATGCAGGTCTTATAGTTATGACTGCTTTTATTTCACCATTTATCAAAGAAAGAGATTTTGCCAGATCTATTGTAGAAAAAAATGAATTTGTTGAAGTATTTGTTAAGTGTCCTCTTGAAGTTTGTGAGAAAAGAGACACCAAAGGTTTATATAAAAAAGCTAGAGCTGGAGAAATAAAACAATTTACTGGTTTAGATTCTCCTTATGAAGAGCCAATAAATCCTGAATTAACCATAGATACTAATATATTATCTGTAGATAAATCTGTAGATGTCGTTATAGACTATCTTTTAGAGAAAGGAATTATTCATGATTAAACCTCACGGATCAGAGCTAATAAATAAAATTGCTAATATTGCTGATATTACAAGGTTAGAAGAAACTGCAAATAATTTATACAAACTTAAAATACCTTATAGAAGTTCTACAGATTGTGAGATGATTGCTAATGGTGGCTTTAGCCCATTAGTAGGTTTTATGAATAAAGATGATGCTGAGAATGTAATCAATTATACAATGTTATCTAATGGCATTATATGGGCAATACCAATATTGTTACCTGTTGATCCTGATAAATATAATGAAATTAATCTCAATGATGAAATAGCATTATATGATGAAAGAAATATATTGATAGCCCTTATGAAGATTGAAGATAAATTCACGCTTGATCTGGAAAAATATTGTCAATCAGTCTTTAAAACTAATGATATCAATCATCCTGGGGTTAAGGTTGTTAAAGAAAGCGGTAATAATTTTATTGGCGGAGAGATAATTACTCTTGTTAATAGACCAGAAAGAGAAAATATTGATGACTCGTATTACAGGGACCCCGCTCAGGTTAGAGAACTATTTAATCAAAAAGGTTGGAAAACAATAGTAGCTTTTCAAACAAGAAACCCAATACACAGAGCTCACGAATATTTAATTAAAACTGCTATGGAACCCTTTGATGGAATTGTGATTCATCCTATAGTCGGAGAAACAAAAGAAGACGACATACCAGCAGATGTTAGAATGCAGTGTTATAATGTGCTTA
>JBFMGH010000345.1:0-2438 GCA_040752795.1 Cyanobacteriota bacterium | reverse complement strand
CTTGCGTAGCAAGCAAAGACACACCCTCTCTCTTCTTTTGAGAGCTATCATCTGAATTTACAGTATGTAAATCCGGTATTTTTAAAATATGTCATTAGAAGAAGGTTTTACCTAAATGAAACAAATTCATGAATTAATCAGGTTAGTATTACAAAACAAAAAAAACATATAGAGTAAATCTATATGCTTGATAGGGTGGTTGTATAGGCCAGCACTTTGGGGTGTGTTAAGGGAAGGTCGTATTTATAAGTATGTTAGATAATAGAATGCGAATATCAAGAAAAAGATCGATATAAAATCATAAAAGCTATTTAAAAAATCTTGTTTGAATGATCTTTGATTCATAATACCCTCAAAATAAAGCCAATCTTTTTTAGCTGATATAATTATAGATCACTTTTTTGATAAACGGAAGTGTATTTGTTAAAATCGTAAAGTTTCTTAAATCAAAATTTCAACAATAGTAAATTTGGATAATCAAAAATGATGTATTTGGTAAAAATCGGGTAAAGTTTGAATATGTCTGAAGAGCTCAAAAAGTGCCAGCCCTGCCGGCTTTTTTTGCCATGGCTGCATCAGGGCTGATGATTTAATTTAAAATTATTTACATTTGTTGTATTTATGGCAATTATTTTGATTGATGCAGTTAATTTGTATAAGATCAAATTAATTTGTTCAGCAAACAATTTTTATTCAAGGGGAAATTACAAAAAGAAAATGATTACAAGTAGCCAGTTAGGGTTAAAAAATCCAGCTATTTCTAGCAATAGAATAATGTTGCCTTCGATAACGGCAGCAGATCTGGCTAAGTTTAACAATAAGCCACATGTATCCTTTGCAAAAAATGATGTATTAGAGAAAGAAGAAAAGAAAGATCATTTTCAGAAGTTTGCAACAAAGTCATCAATAGTTATATCGTCTTTAATAGGAACAGGTTTTGCGACATCGTATGTGTTTAATCAGACCAGAAATATGCAGAATGTGTTTAAAAAGCACCTTATAAATGCCAGTGCCCCACTGGGAATAGTGTTAGGAGTAGCAGCGGTTTTAAGTACGGCTTTTCAGCTTATATTTAATGATAAAATTGATAAAGAACACTTTATAAGTGATATGAAAGATGCATTTATTACAGCCAGTATGGTCAGAACATTTACTGCTATGACAACTAAATCCGGAAAACTTATAGCTTCATATTATAATTTGTTTAATTCGGCCAATGCTAAGAGGCTTGGTATTAATGGTTTGGTTGGTAGTATATATGCAGCCTTCAGGGGTATAATTAAACCTGAAGAAGATGACAAATTTGAATTTAACAGAATAGCTAAAGGTTTTGTGGAAGGTGTATTCCTTGGAGAAGGTGCAAGGTTAATGTTTAAAACAAAAATAGGTTTTAGCCTGCTGAAAGGTAAGCCTATTTCGATCAAGTTGCTTCAATATTCAAAAGCTATTGTTGGTGCAGCCCTTGGCAGTATTGCCTACCGGCTTAGTGAATATTTTGTCAGCAATGTTAAAAACACAGGAAATAAAGATTCAAAAGTATTCAGTTATGATAAAATAGCCGAACATGTTTTTAAAGGCAATTCTTACCCGACTTTAATAGGCTAATAGAGAAAATTAACATATAAAAATAGAATATCAATTTTAAGTAAACCCGTTAAGAGATGCTTTAAAAGGTAGCTTTTCTTTTATTCATTGTATATTTAAAAATATAACAGGTGAAAAGATTTTAGAAAATTAATCAAGGTGTTAAAATAAATTTGTTTAAAGATTTGTTCAGGTTAATGCCATGTCTTACATGTTTATAATACCTCTGGTGATTATTATATTGATTTTTATAGTATCGTTATGTACGAAGTTGACCCTGGGTTATATATTTTTTGGCCCGCTGGCTTTATGGGGAGTTAGAACATTATTCAGGAAACCGGAAATAATGACGGCTTTTTCTCTTGGTATTAAAGCAGCATTCTGGCCATATTTGATATATTTACTTCTGGGTATTTTGGTTTTTAGAAGCCTTTGTGTATGTCCATTTCTTCATATATTTGGTTTGATAGTAATTCCTCTGCTTAGTGGAGGTATAACCCTGTTGTTTAATTTTATACCTGAATCTGAAAAAGACAAAAACAAACCTGATCTTGAAAAATATGGTTATAAGATTTGATTTAATATCATAAAACAATGACAAAATTTATAGTTCTTCCTGATTTATAGTGGGTTATTCTAAGAATTTTTTAATAAATAGAAAAGGAAATAAATTTATATATATGTAATCATCCCCCTTAAAAGGGGGACTTCAGGCGGGTACACTTGCAACTTAGTTGCTGCGTTCACCCTTATTTTAAGATATCTATACTAACCCTTGAAAGTAATCTATAGATTCCAGATTATAGAGGCAGGGTGTTTTTTTCTGGGCCGCCCGCCAAAAAACCCAAAAAAAA
>JBFMGH010000344.1:0-4742 GCA_040752795.1 Cyanobacteriota bacterium | reverse complement strand
TGCTACGCAGGCAAAAACACCCTGCCTCTATAATCTGGAATCTATAGATTACTTTCAAGGATAAGTATAGTATAGAATCTATAAATTTCTTTCAAGGATCACTATTTTAATCTGCGACAAATTCTTAAAAACAAGCAATACAACACTCTAAAACTATTGTTTCTTATTCTCCTACCTCAATAACAGTTTTTTTTATAAAAAATCCCTTAACATTATCAGATTTTTTCATGATAAATTTATCTCTACGTAAATATATATTTTTATAGGAGAACAATAATGCAATTAAAAGGTAAACATTTCCTAACATTAGCAGATCTAGACCATGAAAGCTTTCTCTACATATTAGATACAGCTAAAAACCTGAAACGTGATCTTAAATTGCGAAAACTGCCTCCTATAATGCAGGGTAAAGCTTTAGCTACAATATTTGAAAAACCAAGTCTCAGAACAAGGATTAGCTTTGACATAGGGTTTATGAGATTAGGCGGAAGTGTTATTAATATAAGAAAAGAAGAAATTAACCTGGGCCTCAGAGAACCCATTAAAGACTGCGCCAGAAATATCTCCAGATACGTTGACTGCATTATGATAAGAACTTTTGCACATAGTAACATTGAAGAGTTTGCTAAATATTCTTCAGTACCTGTTATTAATGGCCTTACTGATAAATATCATCCCTGTCAGGTTGCAGCTGACCTATTTACCATATCAGAAAAATTTAATACCCTTAAAGGCCTTAAGCTAACATATGTTGGCGATGGCAATAACGTAGCCCATAGTTTACTTCTAGGATGTTCTCTGGCAGGTATGGATGTAACATGTGTTTCTCCTGGTGGTTATAAACCGCTTGCCGATGTTGTTAATAAAGCTAAAGAATTTGCTGCTAAAATGAATTCTAAAATTGAAATTCTGGAAGATCCTAAAGATGCTGTTAAAGATGCTAATATTATTTATACTGATGTCTGGGCTTCTATGGGACAGGAAAAAGAAGCCGAAGAACGTAAAAAAGTATTTAAAAAATACCAGGCCAATTCTAAACTTCTTAAAAACGCTGACCCTAACTGCATCGTAATGCATTGCTTACCTGCTCACCGTGATGAAGAAATTACTGACGAAGTTTTTGAACTTCATGCAGATACTATTTTTGATCAGGCTGAAAATAGAATGCACGCTCAAAATGCTATTATGGCCTGTATTATTCCTTAAAAATTTCATCTAAAAAATTTATTGCACCGATATATTTTTGATTTATAATTCTAAATTGAAAGTTATAAAAGTTTGAATAATCCCTAAACTACTTTTTATAACTCAGGCAATACACAAGAGTTAAACCAGGAGGATAAAAATGAAGGTTACAATCGAAGAAGGCTGCATTGCTTGCGGAGCTTGTGAATCAGTATGTGACGAAGTGTTTTCTGTTGAAGATACTGTAATCGTTAATAATGATAAAATTTCAGGCAACGAAGACGCTGTTAGAGAAGCAGCTGATGTTTGTCCTGTAAGCGTAATTGTTATAGAAGAGTAATTTAAGCTCTTATAGCAATATACAAACAGGTATCTGATAAAACAGGTACCTGTTTAGTATTAATATCAAATTTCTCTCAATAAAGTACTTATAGTGATCCTTGAAAGTAATGATAGATTCCAGAGAATTGAGGGCTCTGTAGTAAATTTAGCCTATATATAGTTTTCTTTCGCGGATTGGTGTATTTTATATTTTATTTATTAAGCTTCAATAATGAATCTTTTGCCCTTTTATTTGTACGATCTTTATTTAAAACTTTTGAATAGTATAAAACGGCATTTTTATTATCTTTAATTGATTCATAATAAATTGCTTTGCAAAACCATATTTGATTATCATTGGGGTTAATAGTTTCCAGTTCATTAATAATTGTTATTGATTCCACTGGCTTTTTAACTTTTAAATAAAGGTTAGCCAGTGCTAGTTTAGCTGATTTATTCTTTTTATCCATTTTTATTACTTCATCAAAATATTTTTTTGCTACAGCATTATTACCTTTAACAAGGTTTAAATATCCCAGGGCATAATTATTTTCTATATCATCAGGGTTTAACTCAACTTTTTTATCATATTCGTCTATAACTTCCTCAATATTTTTTATTTCAGGTTTGAAATCTTCATGCAGGCCTTTTTCCCATAACTCTACTCCCGATAAAATAACATTTTCAGGAGAAGTTTGCTGATTATTATCAGAATTTTTCTGAGCATTTTGAGATGTATCCTGAAGTGTTTTATCTTGATTGAAAAAAATTATTGTACTTTTATTGACCACAAAAAGATTATAGTAAAAGTATAATCCAAAGCTCATTATCAATAAAAAGCATAATGATAGCATTATAAGTGGTATATGTTTCATAATTACCCCTATTGTTTTACTGAAAGTTTTATTGAAGTTAATTTATCAATTAAATTATTATATCGAATTTTTTCTTAAATAAAATAACTTTAAGATAAATAACCCTTCTAATTAATTTTTTTTATATAACTTTTTTTCAGCAATCTTTAAGTTGTTCAATATTATTTTATCATTTGGGTTAATCTCTAAAGCTTTAGAATAATTATTTATTGCCAGCTTATATTCACCCTTATTAAAATATACATATCCAAGATTATTATATGCTTCAGCAAAATTTGTGCCCAGCGCAACAGCCTTCTGATAAGCTTCCATAGCTTCGTTTAGTTCTCCTTTGTCTTCACAGGCAAGGCCCATATAATAGTAAGCACTGGCACTATTTTTATTTATTGATAACGCTCTTTTATAATTTTCAATAGCTTTATCATAATTATCTTTTCTGTCATAAGCTAGCCCCAGTGCTATATAGGCATGATAACATTTAGGATTTAAAAATATCGCCATACGATATTGTTTTAATGCCAGGGAATATTTGCCTTTATTAAAATATGTCATACCCAGATTAACGTATGGATCTACATATTCAGGGTTAATAGATATAGCTTTTTTAAGGGTTTTAATTGAAAGCTCTGAAATCTGGCTTTCTCTGAAAATAATTCCTAATATATTAAGTGTTTCAAGGTCTCTTATATCTGAAAGTGCTATATTTTTTAGCTTTTCAAAATTAGATAGCCATAAACAAACTATTCTATACCTTTTTTGGGCATAGTGATAATCTATCTTTTTATTTTCAGCTATTTTAACAGCTTCTTTGAAAGCATTTATAAATTTTTCATATTCATTAAGCTTTGCATACATACACAATAAAGACATATAAGAATCAAAGTTATCGGGATCAATTTTCAATGCCGTATTATAATACATTTCCGCCGTTTCATACTCACCTATATCAGAGTATGATATTCCCAGATTAATGCAGGCTGTTGTAAAATCAGGATTAGTCTCCAATGCTTTTTTGTAATACTCTATATCTTTTTCATTGTCACCAGATTTATCATATGTATAACCCAGATAATTGCAAGCTATATAGTTTTTAGGATTTAGCTCAATAGATTTCTTCAGGTATTTGATAGCTTTATCATACTGTTTTTGGGTTTCGTATATTACACCAAGTTTATAATACGCTGCATCAGATTGAGGATAAATAGTGAGAAGGTTTTTAAAACATTCTATAGCCTTTTCATATGAACCCTCGTTAATAAAGCTTTCACCTAAATAATCATAAGCCATTAAATAATCTGGTTGAAGTTCAAGAGCTTTATAATATGCTTCTCTTGATTTTTCCATATCACCTTTGCGTTCATATGCAATACCAAGATTGCAATAGGCCAGTGCATATGTTGAATCAATAGATATTGCTGTTGTATAGCTTTCTATTGCTTTATCATAATCTCCTTTTTTATTATAGGCATAACCAAGGTTATTAAATAGCATTGGCTCACTGTAGCCCAGTAGCAGCGCTTTATTATAAGATTCAATTGCCTGGGTATATTCACAATCTGATTCATATAAATCACCTAAATCTTTATAGAGCTCTGAGTTATGTGGACTTATTGATATAGCTTTTTTAAGATATTTTATGGCCTGGGGGTATTCTCTTAATCTATGGTATGTATAAGCTATATTAGTGTATATATCTGGATCGTTAGCTTTTCTTAATGACGCTTTAATATAGTATTCAACAGCAAGCTCATATTTTTTATCGTAGAAATAAGCTTCTGCAAGATTGTTAAAAAACTCATGATTTTTATCATTAAGCGCTACAGCTTTTTTTAAAGCCATAATAGATTTCTTATACTGATTTTTTTTAAATAATACCCCGCCAAGTGAATTATAAATATTAGCATCTGAAGGATCATCTTTCAGGGCTTTTCTTAAATGCATTAACGCAAAATCATCTTCATCTATGGCTTCATATGCATAAGCGACCATGTCATTGAAAATACCACCCTTAAAGTTTTTTTCTATCTGATCTACAAGAAGTAAAGCAGCATCATAGATGTATAGATCTTTATGTTTAACACTATCTATTATGAAAACTATTACAACATAAACTATCAGGCATGTTAGCCGGATAAAATTGTAACTTTCAATGCAGCTTTTTATAAAGTCATTTAGCCGGACTGATTTTTTCATAGGTTAATAGTCAATTAATTCCTTTTTAATATTATATTTCTATTTAAAAATGAATTCATTATAAAAATAATAAAATTAAGAAATTGAGACAATTATTAGACAAATGCACAATAAATTTATAATTTTATAAGGATTTAACACCCGGAAAGAAATGGCTTAAATGGCCTG
>JBFMGH010000343.1:0-10008 GCA_040752795.1 Cyanobacteriota bacterium | reverse complement strand
ATAGGAGAAAAAATAGCAAACGTAATTAAACCATTTAAATTATAATAATGGTTACTAAACGAACCTTTTTCTAATTCATCTTCTATATTAGTGACTAAATAACGTAAATCCTTTTTATCTTTGATTATTTCTTCTTGACAACAAGCAGAAAGTTTTGTTTTCGTAATAATAGTATATTCTGTTTGTGTTGGATTACGTTTCTTGATTCGTTCAATAAGATTAATCTTTTCTCTAGACCATTCTAAATCAATAGGAGCAGTTAAATCTAATACTTCTCGTTTTACATAATAAGAGGTTTGTTGTTTACATTTCTTACAATGAAGTTTTGATTCTTGTTTATAAATAAAAATAGGTAATTTTTTATATTGTAATTGCTCTATTTTTTCAGCTTTCAGCAGTTTTTTAATAGATAATATAGATTGATTACCTTCTCGTTTTGTAGAACCATCAGCAAGTTTTGTTTCTTTAACATCTTTATTATAACGGATTGATTTCCAAAAATCATAATGTTCCAGAGCTGATTCATAAATGACTTCTTTTTCCCAACGATTGAAAATGCCTTCATAGAGAGCAGAATAGAGTTTAATATCTTTATCCTTAGCTTTTCTACCAATACCATGAATTTTAACGTCTATTTTTTCTTCATCAGTTTGGGTAATGTAATCAATACCATATTTTTTTTTTCCAAGAACACAAATACGTTTAATGAGTTTGTATTTTGGTTCTGGATCTAAAGGAATCGTATCAAGAAAAATCCTTCGTATATTGTTATGTAATTCTTTAGTTCCCTTTCCTATTCCAGAATCAGTATCAGAATAAATGAAAATACCATTTTTAATGAGATATAACACTTTTGCATGAATGGTTAAAAATCTAGCACAGGCAGTAATAGAACTAGCAATAGCATAATTAAGGAATTTACCAACATAATCTTTACTTGTTCCTTCTGCACTTAGACCATAGGTAGAATTAGCGACAGTTTTGATTTGAATACTAATAGGAGATTTTTTTGCTTCGTCTTTCGTATATCCCTGTTCAAGTAATTGTTTTTCTTTGATTTTTCTGAGTTTATACAGTTTAGTAAATAATTCTTGTTCAAGAAGTGGAGTATCACCTAATACAACTCTTTCAGCTTTCAGAAATTCTAATTTTTCAAATATTTTATCTGAATGAATATTTTTGACTAAACAAGTTCGGATAATACTGATACAAAGATCAATAAGATGAACTGTTATCTGACTACCTTTAGAAACTATTATTTCTGTTTGTCTTGTTTCTAATCGTGAATCTTTTGAATTAGAGGTTTTTTTCCTTTTTATTTTGCTTTTCTGTCTTGTAACAATATTTTTTCGTAAAATCAATTTATCTGTATGTACTTTTACTGTAACATTTCCTAATAATTTTTCAAAATAATCTCCTGGTATAATACTGAATGGATCATTTAATCGATTATTAACTGCTCTTTTTACATCAGCTTTAATCTCTTCAATATTATAATTAAGATAATGATGTAATGTGCCTTTTGCTGATTCAATAAACATTTTTTCAGCATTAATTAATCTACTTGCGTGAGGATATTGACTTCTAAAATCAGAATACTCAATGCTCATAGCTTGATGATTATCTGGATTAGTCAATAATTCTTGTATTTCCTCTTCTGTTAATGTAACCGTTCCAGCAACAGCAGGATCATTTGCTCCACCTAAATATGTTAATTTATAATTATCAAACCAGATTCGTTCTTTTTCTATATTATTTTGCACTTGATCGACAGTTTGTTTAGTATAATGAGCAAGATAATGTTCAAGAATAAATTTTGACAAAGTGGCTGTACTTTTAATACTTGCTAAAAATGGTTTAACATTATTCGGTAATGTAATCCCTAATTCAGTGGCGAATTCTCGTAAATCAAATAATTCGGTTTGTTTGGAATACACTGCTAGAGTAGAAAAACAATCACGAATATTATATCGTATTTTATCTGATAATGTGTGAGTTGTAAATTGTACACATTCAGTAATACAACGTGGACAGAGTAAATCGGTTGGATAATCTAATTTATTTTTACAACCAATACAAAAGGTGACATCATGAGGATTAGAAAAATGTTCTCCGAAAATAGATGTTAATAGTTCAGCAATGGTATGATTTTTTGGTATATCATCAAGATCAGAGTAGTCAAATGTTTTTTCTTCACCTTCTATTTCCATTTTTTCAAATATAAGACCTTTAGACAAATTCATTAATTTTGCAGATTCTTGGGAACTAGCAAACGCAAGTAATTGGGTATCAATCCCCCAACTTTCAGAATAAGAACCTACTTGAGCAGGGGCTAGTATAAGATGAAAATAAGGGTCTTTAGCTGAAAATTGACTACTAGCTTCAGCTTTGAATCGAAAACCAACTTTAGAATTACCAATTTTTATACTAAATAATTCGTTTTGACTGCTTTTAATCTGTATAAATTCGGTTTCCATGTCATTAAAGAGGAAAAATTTATTTCTTTTTCCTCTACCAGTTTTGTATGTAACATTCAGTTTATTTATATCATATCCGACATTGTGAACAATCCAAACTGATTTTTGTTCATTCATAAGTAATTTTTGTATTAAAGTTATATTTAGAGGTATGTAATGCTTAAATATTTTTTGTGTTAGAAAGATTAATTCTTCAGAACCCTGTTGTGTAGATGATTTGAGAATACAGCATAAAACTGTTTCAATATCAGCAGTAATACAAGCATCATACAGATTGCTTGAAAATAAAATATAAAACATCCAATTTGAGTCTTTAACTTTATACGAAAAAAGTTCATCTTTCATATTGGACCTATTACGAACATTTAAGACTATTCGTTTAGCTTCCCAATTAATACCACAATTGAAAATAGTTTTGCTTTGGTTATCCGCTTCTGTATCAAAAACCATGTGTGTAATGCTGAATTTTCCTTCGACAAACGTATTGAATGTTAATTCTTTGTCAGGATCAAATCCCAGATCAATAATACAGGGTTGAATGTTAAATAACATGAATTTTCTGTTTTCTTGTTCAATCCATTCCACATATTTCTGAATCTGTTCAAGTGAGGTTTTAGAACGATGTGTTCCTTTTATTTCCTCATTCTGCAATTTATTGAGATTAAATTGTTGTTTGAGATTATATTCTGCTGATTTTATAGTTTTAGCAAAATGTTCAACGGCTTGATCTGAAGCAAATTTTACTACATCATCTAGTCCTCTTTCATGCAGAAATTCTTTTGAATCTTGATTGACCTGATTAATACCTTTTTTAGCTAATAACTTGGTTAAAGCATTACCTTTATTTTTTTGAGCTTCTTGTAGTTCTTGTTCATCAAGAACAATTATATCATTTGTTTTCTTCTTACCAATAAGTTTATCAAGTGCAGAGACCATAACGACATTTGACTTCCTCTATCCCTAAAATAAAAAAGAAAAAAAAATTGGGAAAAGGAATTCAAAAGAAATTTAGTAGATTGAGATTTCAGTAGTGTGTGTTAATTACTGGTAGTATTCTAATATACTGAAATCCAATTTACCTTTTTTGCAGGATTTGGAGCTGGTAACATTAAAATAACGTCACCGTTTTCTAATTCTTTACCAGATTCTGCAATGCTAGTAGCTATCGAATCAGTTAAAGGGGCACATAAATAGACGTTTCCATCATTATATTTGCCATCTAAAAATAGAACTGACATAATAGGCATTTCAGTTTCACCGCCAGGTATTCTACCAGCGTGGGCACTAACTAACTTTGCAGGGAATTTTTTAATTCCAAATAAAGCTTCTTTTGAGATTCCTTTTAAACCAATTTGGGAAGGGGGGGAAGAGGGGGAAGTTTGGGAAGATTGGTTGTTGTTTGACATATTTTTTCCAACTATTTAGGGTTAGTCTTTCTTTTACGTCTAAGCTGAAAGACGGTTGAAATTCGGAAAGTTTTTGAACTTGCTGAGGGTTGAAGTTGAATCAACGCAGTATGTGACATACAATGAACCTCAACAAAGTTTAGTGTTCGGGTAGCTAGGCTTTTTGATGACGCAGAAGCTGTTATAAAAAACTGCGTGGAAAATCCATTTGGTTGAAATTGTCGTAACATTTTTCATTACCAGGATTCACAAATGTTTGAAATAGTCATTTATTATTTTACGAGATTTTGATATTCTTGCTGAATCACTTCTTCGTATATTGGATATTTCTTGTCGTGTCTTTTCTTTAAAACCAGAAGAAGTATTATGTCGTGTTTTCATGTGATGAATGACTACACTTTTTGATTCAAATATTTCATCACACTTTGAACAATAATATACAATATCTTCAGGTTTGTTTTGTTTTTTAGGCATTATTATCAGTACCAATAAATCAATCATTTCTTATCTTTATTTCACAATATCATATTTATCATTTTTTTATTCGTTACATTTTCTTTTTTGTAAATATGTTGAAAGTCTATTTTTTAGCTTGAATGCTGTATCAGCATCTTCAAATGTGTTTATTTCAAAATCAATGTGATCTAAAATGTACTGTGCTTCGTTTGATGTAATTCTCGTTGTGTCGTAATAATGTAATATCGTTAAATAGGAGTCATAAGCCATTAATGGAAAAATCATGACAAAAAAAAATGCTACTGAACCGACATCTAATAATGCTGGATCATACGTAGAAAAAATCTGTTTTATGGCTATTGTAATTAAAGCAGTAATTGATAGTATGCTAAATGATACTAATGCAACGTGCATCAGTCGTGTTTTTAGTGGCACAATGTCAAAATTGTGCCTAAATTTTTTAAAAGTATTTTCTTGTGTTTGTGCCATTTTTCATCATCTTTTATTATTTGTTTATTCGGTGGTAAGCTTTTTATTAACATAAGAGCTTCTACAACTTATGTGGTTACCCATTATCCAGAGATCAACCATAGCTGATCTCTTATAGAGAGATTCCAGTAAAGTATTCGTTGCTTCTCTGGGGTATTGATTCACAAATAATACCGTTGAAACGAATATTTTCTCTGGGGTATTATTCACAAATAATACCTTTCCAGTAAGGTGAATAAGGTATGAATAGATAATCATTTTTTGATTCCTACGGGCAGTAGTATTCTTTTTTACATATTTCACAATAAAGAAATTCTGGATCGTCATCACAGGGGATTTTATCATGTTCACACATATCGTCATGTTCAAGATCAATGATATGTAAATGAAAACCAGGATGACCAGTTTTTTTAGCATGACGGATTGTCGCTATAATTGACGTGTTGGTTTCATTACAGATATTACAGGTCGTAACAGTTCCTATTGTTATGTGATGGGACCTAATTTCAGTACGTTCCAGATGATCTATAATTGATAAGAAAGATTCTGGTGTGAGATAAAATTTTTCAAAGAAGTTTTCTGGTTTATCTATACCAATATACGAATAAATAGTTGCTTTTAGATCGGACATTCTCTTATTCAGAATTTGTATTAAATCTGCAAGTTTTTCATTTTCAATTTGTATCATTGTTCATTCCTCTTTAGATTCATATTCTTGAATAATACAACTTGAGCATTCAGGATATTCTAAATCTTCCAATTCGATAATCATAGCTGGTTTATTGCAAATTACACATTTAGCGTCAATTTTTAAAAGAAACTTGTTTAATGTATCTAACGATTCAATTGATTCCGTATGATCACATAACACTGAAATATCATGAAAATACACGTATAATTCATAATCAGCGTTGATATAAAAATTATTTTCTGGGGCGTTTGTTTGATCTATAATAAAATCAATGAATAATCTTAAACTAACATTTGTATCAGTAAAAGAAATAAAGTGGGTTAGTTTAGGTATGGTATAATGACCGTTTTTATAGTCGTGAAATATTTTTTTATATTGTTCAAATTGCTTTTGTGTTACTTGTATCATTTTACTGAGATCAGCTATTTTTCCATTACTCAATTGAATATTTGACATACTTATCACCTCATAATTTTGTTTGCTATTGTTATAACAGTGTTATGAATAGCTTCACCCAGTAATTCTTTTTCTTCTTGAGAATATTCGCTTAAGGCAAATTCTTCTGCTAAAACAAAGTTTTTACAGTTAGTTCTACAAGAACCATAAGTAGAACAGCCTTTAGTATCACAATCAAACGATTGGCATAATCTACAGTCCTGATGATTGGTATTTGTTTGTTCAATTTCATCAAGAATCAAATCAAAATATGTATAGGGTTGCATAGGGTTTTACTTCTTATTTTCTTCAATAATTTGTTCTTAAACTAACTATTGTTTGTAGATCGAACAAATAATACTCATTATAATCGTGTACTTTATCTTCAATCAACAGAGCTGTATCTGTTACGGTTTTTTTTGCTTCCGCATTGACTTCAACATAATCATCATTGCTATTGCTAAAAAAGATAGCAATACAAAAATCTTGTTTAACTAAAGATAAAAAATTTTCAACATCCGTTTTTTTCATAGGTTTCACTTCTGTTCTAATATTCGTTTAAAATAATAATTATATCATCGTCAGTAAAGGATTGACTCTCAATAGTAGTCATTGATCCGCAGAGATCACAGCTTAATTTATCAATGGTAAAATATTGTTCACAATCTGGACAGAAATTGAGAATAATTGATGCGTTTACGTTAGCCATTGATTCTTTGATTCGTGTTTCAAGATTAACGTATTTATCCCTGAAGATTTTGCATTCGCTTTTCCATTTGTTCTTTTCTTTGACAAAATCCATTAGTTGCTGATCTTTGTGCTTGACAACACCCTGAATATGCTGTAATCGTTTCTGTAGTTTATCTATTGTTTCTTCATATTGTAACAGTAAGGAATTCGTTTTAGGTGACAATTGTTCGTATTTATTGTAATTACTTTTACTACTCAAATTAGATTAACTCCATTTTAACTAACTTTGGTTAGTTTTTTAAAATCAGTATCCATAGTAAGAATATCATCGAAGAGTTCCATCTCTTCTTTTGTAAAATCATTTCTCTCATGAAAAACAAATAACAACTGTTTCAATAAATGATGATAGGATAGTTTTTCATCTTCTGATTTCCAGCTCATACCTTTAGTACCATTTGGCATTCTCCAATAGGCACATGCAAGAAATTTATCAAAAATAGCTTGTTGAATCATGTTAAATGCAGTATGACTCATATTAAGAATAATACCATGAAAATGTTCGTTTTCCCATGATTTAACAAATGCACAAAATATTTCTAATCGCTGTGCAGTAGTATAAACATCTTGTGATTCTATGCCTGAAATATTTTTATTATAGATGTCTGGTGTATTTTCTATTCTTTGCAGTTCTTTTGCAGGAAAAAAATCAGTTATTTTCTTTTGATGAGACATAGTTTTTTTACTCCATTTTTTCTTGACTACAAAGCAAACAAAAACTTTTAGTGGTATGATTAACCGTAATATCCTTGTTCAACGTTTCTTTTTTACATTTCTTACAAAGTGTTTTCGTTGTTATATCAATGCAGACAAAAACATACTGCCCAACTGAATCAATGGAAGAATAGGATGGTTCTGGAAGATCATATTTTGCCTGTTCAACATCATCATAGTAACTGGTCGTCATACTTCGTCATAACACCTGGTCTTAGTTTAACTTCCATCATCGCAAATTGGATTATTGGTTGTGTGTAATTTTTTTCTTAATAGGTTGATTTCTTCAGCTAAATCACCAATCACTTTGTCTTGACAAGCAATTTGATTAAAACATAATGTAGTGTTACGTTCAGCTTTCAATATTGCTTCAGAGATTTGTTTAACGTAATTATCCTGCACTTTAGACACAAGATCAATTCTGTCAGCTAAATACGATATATTAGTAGTAAGCTTGACTTCCAGAAGATTAATCCTTTCATTCTGCTCTAAATTAGTAGTATTTTTTTTAGGTTGATCAAATTGGGTTTGAGCTAATTTGGAAATAAGTGTAATGATCTGATCGGCATTCAAACTGATCTCAGATTCTTCAAACTCGCCATCATCATACATGAAAATCTGATATAAAAAAATATTTGCATCAGAACCTTGCATGACCATAACAGCACTAAATCCAGTATCATTACAAGAAATGATGTCATACGGATATTTTGTTGTTATGTCCGCTATTTTGTTATTCCAGCGTTCTAACAATTCTTTTTCAGATAAATTCTGAGTCGTTGGTTGTTCTATTTTTTAAAATGAAATGTTTTTAGTGATCTCATTATTTATTGTCGCCATAATTTTTTCATCCGTTCATATTTTTTATTAGAAAAGACACACCTTTTTGCAACTAAGAGGTAACTGAATCTGCATTTTTTTCTTTCAGAAAATTCTTTTTTTGAGAAATTTCTTCTTGAATGTTTTTTATTCCTGTTCTAATTGCGTGTTGTAATAATTGAGCTGAATTTGGGAAACTGGTTGCGGGAAGGAGATTATCAATTTCTTCTTTTAATGCACTTGGTATTCTGACTACTGTCCAAGACATGATTATCACTGTAACATTCTGGTAACATGGGTGTATTTAAATCTTTCGAAAAAATGTAACATTGTTGTTGCAGCTAGAATGTTACATAAAATATCATGCCTAAACGAGAAGAAAGTATGGAATGGGCTTCTGTAAGAATACCAAAATCCGTAAAAGAAAGAATTGAAAATTTTAAAGAACAAAATCGGGAATTGGGATATAGTTCTATTAGTTCTTTTTTGGTCACTGCAACTGATTTATTAATCCAAAAACATTTAGAAGATAAAAAACTATTGAATGATTTAAAAATTACTGATATTGGAAAATTTAATGTAATTGATGCTTTTAATGATATTAAAGAAATGAAAGACACTATTAATAGCATTCAAGTAAAATTACAAGTTATTGAAAATAGTAATTTTTTACATTTAGTTAATACATTGTATAAACAAAAGGGAGTCATGTTTGAAAATGAAAAATAGATTATTATTGCTAATACTTTTATTTGGTATTTTTATATTACATTCGTCACAATATTCTTTTGTGTTGGTTAAAAATAATATGTATTATTATCAGATTAATGGTAATATGGAATTATCACATGATAAGGTTGAATATGGAAAAAATATAACCTTTTCTATTTATCATGAAGATATAAATACAATATTTCCAGAAAATCCTAGTAGTGAATTAACTGAATATAGAAAAGAATTTAGATTGGGGTTTTATTGTAGAGTTGAAGATAATCAATGTATTAATGATAAAAATGATATGTATTCTGAGTTATTACAAGGTAATGTAACAAGATTATATTTTTCTTATCCGACCATTGATAAAACAGAAAACGATCCAACTTTTACACAATTTATTTTGATTTCATATTTAGAATATTATGATGAAGATTTTGAAATGTATATTCCAATTAATAAAATAGAACCAGGAAAAATAAATACAACTTTTTTTATTGTTGTTTTATATTCTCCGTATAGTAGTGTTTGGACAAAGATCGCTTATGCTTTTTTTTCTGAGATCATTGAAATTCTTCCAAATAAAACTGAATCAGAAAGCATTAATTATTCTTTAACAAAAAATATATTTGTTGAAACTAAAGTTATGGTTTTAGGATTTATTACCTTATTCGTTGTAAGAAAAAAGAAATAAAAAAAGTGTAGTTTTTATTCCTACAAAGCATTATTTTTCTTTGAGAGATGCATCAAAACTACAAAATCTGCATCTATATTCATTCTTAATCTTCTTTTTATAAAGATTTGTTTTTTTTAATAAAAAAATAAAAAAGGATAAAAAAAGGATAAAAAAAAATACGGATGTGAACCCAAAACTCATAAGAGAGAATAGTTTTAGATTATATTACTATGGTAATGTAAGTTTTATAAACTTTACTATTTTAGAACATGAAAACATGAAATTGTCATTACACTTACAAATTCATAAAAGAGAGATGAATTATTATTATTTTGGCATTTTTTCAATAACGTCTTTATAGTCAAACAAAAGATTATTTATAGC
>JBFMGH010000342.1:0-12015 GCA_040752795.1 Cyanobacteriota bacterium | reverse complement strand
TGCCTGCTGCGCAGGCAAAAACACCCTGCCTCTATAATCTGGAATCTATAGATTACTTTCAAGGATAAGTATAGACAATGTGTGGCACTTTATTTCTTCTGTTTATATTGACAAAAAAAAAGAAGAAGCAATCACTTCCTCTTAATTTTCATAATAATAAGGTGTTTGAATTAATACGAGGCAAATTTTTTAATAAAGGACTTTTTCAGGAGTAGTTTTATATTTTTATCAGTTATTCAGATCTACTCTAGGTTTCAGCTTATTAGAAAATAGTTTTTATGAATTAATTTACAAGGACTAAAGAAGTAGAAAATTAGCCTGCAAATGCAGAAATTACACAGGAAGTTCCAGTAAAAGAATTTACAGAAACGTTAATTATATCTACAAAACAGGCAAAAACAGTAATCAGTAATAGACTTCCAAATAAAGTTAAAGTTTTAGCTATAATCTCTCTTGTATGTTCCATTTACACTCTCTCCGGCTTTTGTTACCCCAACCATTGTGATTTTAATTGACTCAAGTCTATCCGCAGCTTCCACAAGTTTCGGTACCGACCATTCCGCCACCTGAAGAATTTTGCATGTTCAGCATTGCCATACCATAGGCACTCATACTCTTAGAGTATTTTTTCAGTTGCTCTTCCATCTGTTCAGGGCTCAAATTTTTACTCTGGTTAGCAATTGGGTTGCTTTGGTTTTGAGCATTTTGATCCTGATTTTGGGTTTGTTGAGAGGAAGAGGCTTTCATAAACGGGTTTACACCGCCCGCTTTCTTGAAAGGATTGTTTATTCCTCCTATAGCTAGTGACATTTCAACCTCCCAAATTAATCTACATTTGTAACATGTTCCTCGATAAGTCAGCATAACAGTTCATCAGCAGTATTAAGTACATTGAACTACTTAGGTTTAACAGGTATAGTTCACATTAAATTTAACGCAAAATAACGTTCATCAAAAATCTTTATTGGCTCTCTTATACCACCTCCCTAGTTTTCTCTTCCCAAAGTAGTGCTGATAAGTTTTAATCTTTATCACATAAGAAATTGGGAGTAGTGTTATTTAATTTGAAACTTATTATCCGTGATCTCTCAAATGTTTTCCCAATTATCAGACTAATAACAGTAACCCGAATTATAGACATAAGCACTCTATTTTTAAAAAAACAATTAGTGTTATCGAATTGCCTTCCAAAATATTATTAAAACCACATTTATGTTAATCACATGTATTCAAATGAAATAACTAATACTATTTTTGAATATGCAACGTATATACTTTGTATTAACAGAATACAGTCTAAATGTTTACAAAATTATTTTAATGTAATAGTTACATTTCTTTATTATAGCCAGCTAACGCATCAAACAGGAATAAGAAAAAATAATCATAAAACTCAAAAGAGTTTGCTGTGCTTGCATTTTGGCCCTGTCTGGCTGAATCGTTAAGCAGAGTTATTTTAATAAAAGAGATCTCTGCATAACTATATTAATCCTTGAAAGTAATTTATAGATTCCAGGTTATAGAGGCAGGGTGTTTTTACCTGCTGCGCAGGTAAAAACACCCTAGAATAAGTTAAAGCCATATATCGTTTACTTTCGTGGATTGGTATAATGTTTTATAAAATATCAGGCAACACTGGTTAATGAGTATAGGGTATAAAAATAAGTTGTACTGAGATTTCAATGGTAAATTATAACCCGGATTATTCACAAAGTTTCGGAAACAGATCTTTGCCGGTGGCTCAAAAGGCCTGCAGGGATGGCCTTTTGAGCCCGATGCTCTAAAACCTGGTCCCTGTTAAATATTTACAGTGTGTTAAATGCATAAATCTTTAACTTAAGTCATTACTTGAGCCTTGAGAGTTTGTAACAAATTTACGAATTAACCGGGATAAGCAAAAAAAAATGGAAGATTTTTCTTCCAGTTTCCAATGAGGTCATTTGCAGTGTACTTAAGTTGGTTTTTGATAATGAGTTGTTAATTAAATTTATATAATATATTTATTATTATTTACTAGCTATTCCCTAAAATAAACACCGTTTGTAATATTTTTAATTTAGTACTGTAGTTATTCAGATTAAATTCTCTAATTAGCCAGCGAAAGCAGATACTACACAAGTTGTGCCATTGAATGAATCTAAAGCTGTATTAACTGTTGCTACTAAGTTTGAAAAAACTGCTACTAAGAGAACTGTTCCTGTTATGATGATCGCTTTATTTAATTTATCTCTATTAAGTGTCATATTGTCTTGCCCCCAACTTTTTTTTACCCTTACCTAACTTGCTTCTCTTTTCGTCTAACCTACTGTTCCTGAAGTTTCTGTTCCTACCATACCGCCTTTATTAGATTGCATATTCATCATTGCGATATTGTAGTTACCTGCTGCTTGAAAATGATTCATTGTATTTTCATAAGATTTCTTTTCATTGACAGGTTTAATTGGATTAGATGCAACTGTTCCAGTAGTCTCAACGCTTTCAGCTGGTTTTTTAGCGCTGTAGTTAACTGGATCAACTGGTCTTACGAATGGATTATTTCTGCTGATAGCTAGTGTCATTTGTTACCTCCCCGATTTTTGGAATTTAGACCTTCAACCTTTATTTCGTATATGCATAAAAACAATCAATTTTAAAAAGTTGATAGTTTAAATCAAAAAGAGTTACATATCGTTACAATAATATCCTTTCTATCAATAACTCTTAAAAACCTTTTATGGTGGGGCATTTAGAAAATTTCAAAAAAAGTTAAAAAAAACTTTTTTTTATCTGAAAGACAAAAATGTTTTATATCTTAGAAAGTATTATAGAGTTAAAAAAGAACCAGTATTAATGTTTTCCGTAAAGCATACAGATAAATACCCTGCTAACAAAGCCTGGCAGAATAGAAGCATGTTAAAATTCTAATAAAACTAGTATAAGTAAAGAAAATAATAATTTAAATAAATAGACATATGCATAACTGGATAAATTCTCAAAATAACTAAGATAGAAGAGAAATAGTGTCGGGTTTAAAATGCCCGCTGTGCGGGCCTTTTAAACACTCCCTTTATTAGCCACAGTTTCCTGATATTTTATAAAACATTAGTTATGCAGAGGTCTCTAAAATTGAACAATATCAAATTTGTTAGAACAATAGCATCTTTGATAAAAATTAGCACTTAAGCTAGAAAAGAGTATTATACTGATTCTTGAAAGTAATTTATATAGTAAACGCATAAAATTATGAGACATAACTGGAAATCATGAGGGTGTTATGCCCGCCTTCGGCGGGCATAACACCCGAACCCTTTATTTTCTGAAGTCTATTTTATTTATGCGTTCATTATAGATTCCAAATTATAGCGGCAGGGTTGTAGCGCAAGCAAAAATACACTCTGCAACCTCCTAGCTGATTCCTGATTTCTGAATAATGTGGGCTAAGTATTATTTCATTTGAAACAAAACTTCTTTTTTTTTATTTATTAAATTAAGATAAATATTATTAGATAGAAGTATTTTTAAAAATTTCTTTTCTTTTTACAGTAATATTGTTCAAAAATTTTATTATTTGCGTTACAAAAGGAAATAATTTTGAATAATAAATCAAAACAACTAGTCTTAAAACAAACTCATCAGGAAATTTTAAATATTGTCACTGATAATTGTGCATTAAATGCGTATGAGATTTTTGAATTATTAAAGAAGCGAAATTTAAAAAATATCAGTCAAACCACCATATATCGAGCACTCAATTATCTTGTTGAACATTATTTAATAAAACCCATCAGTCTTAATGACGGTCACACAAGGTATGAAGCAATAACAAAAGATAATCATCACCATCATTTTATCTGCACTGAATGCAAGACTTTGTTTCCTTTAGAATATTGCCCTATTAAAGAAAACCCGGATCTTTTACCTGAAAAATTTGAGGTAAAATTTCATAATTTTGAACTTTTTGGAATTTGTTCTAAATGTCATCAATAGTGAGATCTAATTTTTTCAGTAAATTTAAAACCTCTTTATCTTCAACACCTTTAGGATTCAATTCCAGATATTTTTTTAATGACATAATTGCCTCTGCCTTTTGATTAAGCTCTTCAGCAATTATAGCAACCTGCAAATAAGGTTTAGGTTTATCAATATTAAGTTTTTTTGATTCATTATAAGCTCTTAATGCATCGTAAGGCTTGCCCTGATTTTGATACATAGCCCCAAGGTTTGAGTAAGCAATTTCATTTTTAGGATTAAGCAAAATTGCTTTTTTGTATTCTTTTATAGCAGCCTCATAATCACCCTGATCTCCATAAAGATTGCCAAGATTAACGTGGTTAATATCACTTTTTGGGTTTTCTTTAATAGCAGTTTCAATTTCTTCTATTTCCCTTTGAAGTCTTTCATCTTTAGAGCCTAAAACTTCTTTATTTTTTGAAGGTTCTTCTGGTTTAGCTTTACCTGCAGTAGCAATAGCAGTGCCATCAACAGTTTTGAAATTAGAAATATCAGGTTCTAATTCATAAAGCAATGTGATCGTATTAATATCGCGATCAGTTAGTTGACCATCACTCTGACTATTAGGAAACATTATGTCACCAGAACTTTCACTGTGACCCATAATACCAATAGCATGGCCAAATTCATGAGTTGTAACCTTTTCGATATCCTCTGGATTATGAGGTTTACCGTTAGGATCAGTAGTTGTTAAAATTATAGACATGGCAAAAAGTTCTTTACCACTATACTCAGGCGTGGTAACACCTGCTGTGTAAGCAGTCCCTGCATCGGAACCAGCTAGTTTAGAGTCGAGAATTTCTCTCCAGGTTATTTTAACATCTGCGGTTTCAGGAGAATCAACATATGTTATGCTTATGGTTCCTTTAGTATCTTTAACCCATTTATCTATACCTCTTTTAACAGCAGGTACGAATTCAGGTAAAAATTGACGAACTTTTTTAGGCCTTGCATCAAAATAAACTTTTAGAGGGAACCCTGCTTTTTGCCAGCGAATAACGTTTCCTTTTTCAGTAACTTTGTCAATATAATTATCTCCTACATCAGCCCTGGAGCTTGTTTCACTAACTCCAATTTCCATATTTGAATTTAACGGTCTCCATTTTGGATGAAGAGAGTTATTAACATAGTCTCTAATTTGTACTAAAGCAATTTTTGCATATTTTGCTTCTTTAGAATAAGGAGCTGTCTGAATAATTCTTTGATATTCTTTTTGAGCTTTATCAAGGTCATAAGTTTGAACTAGTGCTTGAGCAAGAAAATATCTATAAGTAGCATTACTGGGGTTAGTGCTTAAAGCTCTACGAAAATATTGCATTGCCAGTAAATAGTCTTTTTGATAATACGCACTTTTGCCCTTTTCAAAGTCTCCTGAAAGGGCAAAAACTTGAGTTTGTATACTAAATAGTATTAATAATGCTAGTAATAATCTTATCTTAAAGTCTTTCATAGTTATAATTTCTCTCTTTTATCTTTATCGATGATTTATTAAAATTCTTTAAAAATCAAAAGAAAATTAATTCATCAACACCGGATATTTAAATCATGATTACATTTGCAACATTTTCCACCGGGTAAATAGTGTATTTTGAAATTAAAATCTCTTTCAACAGCAACAGTGCCACATTTCGGACAAACTGTTTCAGATTTACCAGGACAATTACCTTTGTATATATAGTATAAACCATAAGCCTTACCAATTTCTACAGCCTTTTCAATAGTAGAAATCGGAGTAGGATCAATATTATTTAATTTATTATTAGGAAAAAATCTCGTCACATGCCATGGTGTATCCGGGCCAAGATTATTACAAATAAATTCAGCAATATTTTTAAGTGTTTCATCAGAATCATTAAACCCTGGAACAATATTAGTAACAATTTCAATATGTATGCCAAGTTCTTTTGCATACACTGTATTATTATATATATTTTTCCAGTTCTTTATACCACATAGTTCCTGATAATTTTTATCATCAAAACATTTAAAATCAACTCTATAAGCATCAAGAAACTTCGAAAGCTCTTTAAGTGGTTCTTTGTTTAAAAAACCATTAGTAACATAAGCCGTATACAAATTATTTTCTTTCGCCAACTTCGCACTATCTAAAGTATATTCAAACCATATTGCTGGCTCATTATAGGTCCAGCAAATACCCTGAGATTTATGAGATAAAGTTAGCTTAATAGATTCTTGCGGGGTTAAATGGTAGCTACCTCTTGTCATAGTTTTAGCTGGCTGTGAAATTTGCCAGTTCTGACAGTGAATACAATTAAAGTTACACCCCCAACCACCTATAGAAAATACACTTGTTCCAGGATAAAAGTGGTATAATGGCTTTTTTTCTATAGGATCAACAGCAACAGACGAGGCTACAGAATAGGTTGAGAGAAACATTTCACCCTTAATATTTTCACGAGACCTGCATCTACCAGGCTGACCATCTATTAAAATACATTCATTGCCACAAATTTTACATAAAACCTTATTATCATTAAGTTGCTCAAAATAGCCGGCTTTTTTAAGTTCTTCTTCTCCTTTAAAAATTTGAACCATTCGTTTTCTCCAAAAATTATTAAATATTTCTCTCTTTAATATTGTAATACTAATTTGCACATCTGAATAATACGATTTTATAGTGTTCATTGAAATTATTTATAGATTCAAAAAGATTACAGGGCAGGTGTTTCTTCTATACACGGTGCTAGAAAAAATTATGCAGCAGATTTCTTGATATAATATTTTTTTTCTTGGATTGGTTTAAAAGACTTTAAGATATTACAGTGTGATTAAAATATTTAACTTAAACTCTAAAAACATCCTTGTAACATAAAAAGTGACCGGTTATACAAAGGTTTTTATCATTAACTAATTACTATGTTAGAATAAATCAATTATTTTAAACTTTTTAGGCACTAAAAGTATGCTTGAACGAATAAAAACAATCTCAAGGGCTGACAGGTTTACATTAAGTCTCATATCAATATTTTACATAATACTGATAATTTTTACATATGCAAAATGGGGTCACCCTGTTGTTGATTGTTTTAGAGACGCTTATATTGCTGATAGGTTATCTAGTGGTGCTCTTTTATATAAAGATGTTTTTTTCTTTTACTGTCCATTAATACCTTATTTAAATGCTTTATTGTTTAAATTATTTGGTATACACCTTAATACACTATACATATCTGGTATTATACTTTGTTTTATAACAATTATAACTGTTTATTATCTTTCAAGGCAACTTTTGAGCTGCTTTTCTTCTGGTATAATTCTTTCATTACTTTTGTTGCAGGTATTTTTACGGCCTGGAATTTTTCAATTTATATTCCCTTATTCTTATGAAGCTTTATATGGTAGTATTTGTCTTTTGTTTTTGATCATTTGCTTTATTGAATTTGTCAAACAAGATTTTAATAATACAAAATTACTTTATATTGCCTCATTTTTAACTGTTATCACCGCCTTTATAAAACAAGATAACTGTATAGCTGCTTATTTAACCTTTTATACTTTTTCTATAATATTACTTTTTCTAAAAAAATTAGATTTTAAAACTTTTATTAAACTAATTATTATTACTTTATTAATACCACCGGTTTTTTATGGATTATTAACATTTTTAATACCTGCTAATTATTTATTTTCAGGTTTATTTCCATTCAATATATTCAGCCCTTTTTATTTAAAGTATTATTCAGGTACACAGATCTCTATTGAATATATATTTACAGCATTAAAATCATTATTAACATTTATCTTATCCCTCTATGGAATATTTATTGTATTATATATAGCGCAAATATTAAGTAGTCTGGTAAATGAAAAATATAAAAGTTATAGAAATACTTTCATTGCAATACTAATTGTTACTGTATGCTTTACAACAATTTTTTTCTGGGAAGAATTACTATCTATTTATTTTTCTATTATGAAGTTCTGGTCTTATCATGGTGTTTATCAGTGGTTGGTAATGTTTTTATTGGTTTATTTGATAAGTAAATTGTTTTTTCATTTCAAAAATAAAAAGCTGCCAGATTTAACTGAATATATATTATTAATCTATATAATTTCTGGAATTTTATTTCTTTACCGGAGTATAGTTGCTGTTAACTTACAAAGCTCCAATAATTTTTATATTTTTCCGGCATTAATTGTAATGTATTATTTTGTATTAAAGGTTTTACCAGAAAAGCTACCTGGAATCAATATTGAATTTTATAATAAGGCAATAACAGGTAGTTTATTGTTTTTAATATTAGCCATTTTAACTAATTTTATTAACCTTTACAACTTTAAATCAATAGAATTAAAGACTGCTCGTGGTTCATTTTATGCAACACCATTAAGAGGTTTGCAAATAAAAAAGGCCCTGGAGTTAATACAAATGTATACTAGTCCGAATGATTATATATTTGCTGCTCCTGAAGAATCAATTTTATTTTTTATGAGTAATAGAAAAGGGGCTTCAAGATATTATCAGCTTTTACCCGGCATTGTAGACAAAATAACTGTTGAAGAAGAAATTATTTCAGAGCTTGAAATAAATAAACCCGTGCTCGCTTTTATTACGAACAACGATGTGGTAACTGTTTATGGCCAGAGTCAATGGGGATTAGATTATGATAAACGTGTTTTTAAATACCTTACTAATAATTTAATCATTATTGATCAAATAAAAGTTATTGATCCTAAAACAAATGAGAACCTTTTCCCTTATGTTATTGATTTTTATATAGACAAAGATCTTTATTCAAAGATAAAAAAGAATTCCGGCACTTCTGAATAATTAAATCACAATCAAAGTATAGAGATTCAAGAATAAATAAAGTACATTTTAAATATATACCAATCCACGGAAGTAAACGATATATGGCTTTAAATTATTCCAGGGTGTTTTTACTGTCAACAGGCAAAAAACACCCTGCCTCTATAATCTAGAATCTATAAATTACTTTCAATAATCAGTATAGCAATAGAAACAGATTTTATATCAATGTTAAAAATTTATGACTAATACAGATTGATTATTAATAAAAATTGTTTTTAATTGTAACTGGTTAAAATTCGCATGAAATATGTTTAAATTTGAATAAAATTATAATAAATTAACGTAATTATTTATTTTTCCTATTCTTATTTTTATATACATGTATTATTAATATACATGTATACATGATAATTATTGACACTTTCTTTTTGTTTAAAGGATATTAATGGCAAAAAACAAGCCAAAAGATTATTATAAAATTCTGGATATATCACCAAAAGCAAGTGATAAAGAAATAAAACATGCTTATAGATCTTTAGCCAGAAAATATCACCCTGATGTTAATCAGGGTAATATAGAATCTGAAAAACGATTTAAAGAAATCAGTGAAGCTTATTCCATTTTAAGTGATGATAAACAACGTTATCTTTTAGACATTGCCCTTGGAATAAAAACTATAGAAAAACAACCATATATAAAAAAGCAACCACCACCAAAAACAAAGGCCCAATCAAGTCCAAATACTTCAACTAATAAAAAAACCAGCACCGGTAAAACAGGTTCTTCAAACAAAGATAGTGGAATAGCTGATGCTTTTTCAACTTTATTTGATAACATTATGAAAAATGCCGAAAATATTAAACAAGACAAAAACACTAAAACACCACAATTTACAACCGAACCACCTCCTAAAAAGAATGATAAACCAACCTATTCAGACATTGGTGTAAAACCTCGAAAAGCCAGAGCAAGCATGAGAGGTGAAGATATTACCCTTGAGATATATTTAACAAGCAGTGAAGCTATTAAAGGTACTATCAGAACAATTAATATTGTTCATACGGATCCCTGTTTAAAGTGTAAAAGTATAGGAATGTTGGCTGGAAGAAGCTGTCAATATTGCGAAGGCAGAGGCGAAAAAACAACCTATAAAAAACTTGATGTTAAAATTCCTGCTGGTATAAAAAACGGTTCAAAAGTAAGAATATCAAAAGAGGGTAATATTGGAAAATCAGAAGATGACAGGGGTGATTTATACTTAATAATTAAGTTATACAACCCTACCAATTTTGAGTTTGATGGCAATAATGTTTTATCAGAATTGGTTCTGGCTCCACATGAAGCAGTATTAGGTTGCGAAGTTCAAATTTTAACTGTTGATGGCTTTTTAAAAATGAAAATACCTGCTGCAACCCAGTCCAATCAAAAATTCAGACTGGTAGGACAGGGATTACCAGATAAAAATGGGGAAAGAGGTAACCATTTTGTTAAAATCAAAATAGAAGTTCCTGAAAAACTTTCTGAAAAAGAAAGAGAGCTCTACGAAGAAATAGCAAAAATAAGTAAGTTTAATCCAAGAGAATATATAGAGTAATTATGACAGAAATTAAAGGTAATTTAACAGAAATATTTTCATCCGTGCAGGGAGAAGGACCTTATTTAGGTTATAGACAGTTATTTTTACGATTTGCCAATTGTAATCTTAATTGCAGTTACTGCGATACTAATTTTAAAGAACTTGATTCAGTAAAAATACACACTATTGACAGCCAGGAGAATTTAACCTCAATAGATAATCCTGTAGATATTGAAACGCTATTTTTTTATATTAAACAACTTGATAAATCAACTAAAATTCACCACTCTATAAGTTTAACTGGTGGCGAACCATTACTTCAGATAGAATTTTTAAAAGTTTTTCTGGCTGAAAACTTTGCCAAATATAAATATAAAATTTATCTTGAAACAAATGGTATATTATTTGAAGAACTTGAAAGAATTGTTAAACTGGTTGATATAATATCTATGGATATTAAGATACCTTCATCAACAAAAAATACAACAGAAACATGGCATGAACATAAAAAGTTTCTTGAAATACTTGTAGAAAACAAATCTTCAAAAATCGAATATTTTACAAAAGCTATAATAACAAGTGATTTTACTGAAGAGGAGCTTTATAATATTGTATGGTGCATAGCTAGTAGTGAATCTAATGCATCATTAATTTTACAACCCGAAGCTAAAAACCCCCCATCAGCAGAAAAACTACTTTACTGGCAAGAAAAACTATTAAAACATATAGACATTGTAAGGATAATTCCTCAAACTCACAAAATACTTACTATTCCATAACCTCTGCATAACTAATGTTTTACAATATCAGGGAACAGTGGTTAACGATCTGCTATACAAATCCACGGAAGTAATCGATATATGGCTTTAAATTATTCTAGGGTGTTTTTGTGTGCGTAGCAGACAAAAACACCCTGCCTCTATAATCTGGACTCTATAAATTACTTTCAAGGATCAGTATACCTTGGCTTTTTTGAGAATATACACTTATGCACAAGTCTCTTCCATAGACCTGGAATTATGACCAATCAAAAATCAAAAGGCACATTAATGTGCCTTTTGATTATATTTTATTCTTAAAATCTGGTTATGCGTTCCAGATATTTGTATTGCCCCAGGCAAATAAGCTATCAATACTACCAGAGTTGAATATGTTATTTTGACCAGCGCCAGCAGTACCAGCGTTAACATTGTTAATATGTCCAGCGTTATTTAATGTAATTAAGTCACCGCCGCCTCTTGGTGGTGGAGGTACTGGAACGTTGTCAAACATTTTAACATTATTCATAAATCCATTGTTAGCTATGTTGATAAATCCGGTGTTAGCTGGTGAAAATACTTCAGCATCGAGATTATTTACTGAACCATTATTCTGGAAGTTGACTACGTCACCATTGCCACCAAATAATTTTACGTTAGCCATTGAGCCATTGTTTTGTGTTTGAGTGCGATCTGTCATGTAAGCATTTTGTACGTGACCATTATTTTGCATTGCTGCATTGCCACTAGCATTGTAATTGCCAATATAACCCTGGTTAAATGTGTTAACTGAACCTTGAACATTTAAATTACCAATTGTACCCATGGAATTCTCCTTCTAATATAACCTATAACTCAATTAAATTTCCCAATAATCCCAAAACAAGTATTTCCTATTTAGTTTTTATAGCATGCTC
>JBFMGH010000341.1:0-2578 GCA_040752795.1 Cyanobacteriota bacterium | reverse complement strand
ACCTTGTTTTAAATAATTTTTTACCCAAATTATATTAAATTTAACTAACTGTTTTTCCACGACTCTAGAAAACTCTTCATAATTAAATGGGTTGGTTTTAGTAATAATATTAGTAATATTATAAACCAGAGCCATTTTTATATAATCTTCAACATCACTTGATGTAATTAAGACTGTGCATAATTCAGGATATTTTCTGGATAAACTTGAAACAAGTTCAAAACCATTCATATTAGGCATTATTATATCAGATATAACCAGGTCATATTTTTTTCTTTCAACTTTATCTAAAGCATCAAGACCATCAACAGCTGTATCTGCTTCAATTATATATTCATCATAAACCTTACAGTGCTTTTTAGTTAAATAGTTAACTAATGTAACCCTTATAGTATTAGCATCGTCAACAATTAAAATGCTATACTTCTTTTTATCTTCTTCCATTTACCTATCCTTGACCCTGTAAAATTTAATTTTTAAATTAAGTCACTATATAATATCTTACACAATTTAAAGAATTTGAAAAGGATATAAAGTAAACTTTTTTCTAAAATATTTATTGAAATAAATTTTATTTATCCGTAATAGATTTTAGGTTTTATTAATTCTACGATAAAATGTTTAAATATAAGTTTAATTTAAGTCGTTCTAAAAAGGAACTTAAATGAGAAGACTATTAATAATAAGTTTTTTGATATTAAATTTTACAATTTTAACTACCTACACTTCTCTTGCAACTAATATTTCAAGATTAAAAGATATTAATATTAATGAATTTAATAATAAAATAGAGCTAAATTTAAGGTCATCTGAACATATTTCATATAATATTTTAAATTATATGAATGGTGATATAGGTATTAAACTATTAAACACCTCTTTAGATTCTAAAAATAACTCTAATAACGTAATAAATATTAGCAATAAAGATTTATTAGAAGAAGCTCAAATTATTGAGGACGGCCCTTATTCTCTGGAAATTAAATTAAAAGGTAAAAATGATCTTTCAAACAAAGCTATTATTGTCAATAATGACGTAATAAAATCTAACATTATTTTAATTGAACCTGCAAAAGAAGACGATTTTTATCCTATTATGCCTGTTGTTGCAGATATCAAATCTATGCCGGAAATTAAATCACTTGAATATGAGAAAATTAATGAACAATTAAACTTAGCACCGCCTGAAATTAAACAACCTATCGCAATGTTTTCTCAAGAAAAAACCTTAAACAGCATTAAAGGCAAAAGATTAATAGCCCAAACACCACCTTATAATGATGATACTTCTATACTTGATATTGAAAATGAAGGCTTTGACGAGCCTTTATCATCTACAACAACTCAACCCAAGGAAGATGATAATGTATCAGCATCAAGTACAAGCTCTTCAGTAGTACCAGAAGATCAAACTAAAGATGTTCTGGATGTTAAAGAAATTGAAGAACCTGAAGTAGTAGAAGCTAAAGACCCTGATTTTTTTTCTAAAGCTACTAATTTTGTTAAAACAAATATTTTATGGATAGGTATTATAGGGGGTTGCCCAATTGTATTATTAATCATATTAGTTGTTGTTGGTACTGTTTTTAATCGTACAAGAGGACCAGAAAAAGTTATTGAAGACGATGAAAACTATGAAACAGATGAACAGCCTGAAGCTCAAGGGCAACAGCAAAAACCTATTATTGATAATGAACCTGTCAAGTATATACCACCATCACAAATACCTAATTCGCAGAGCATTAGTGAAGCAATAGGAAACATAATTTCAATTAGAAACAAATCTGGCAAATAATCAAATAATAATTATAAAATTAATCTTTAAGTCTTTTCATCCTGATTTTAAGGTCTGGAATATTTTTAGCTTCAGGAACTCTTTTATAAAATGTTTTAAAGGCATTAAGTGCTTCCTGTTTATTTCCAATTTGTTCGTAAATAAGTCCTAAATTATAATAGGCTTTAAAATATTCAGGATCTGTTTCAAGAGCTTTATTAGTTGCTTCAAGAGCTTTTTCTAATTGATTGAGTTGTCTGTGTGCAATGCCCAAACCCAAATAAGCCTCAGAGCAATCTGGTTTTAGCTCTAATGTATGATTAAAAATCTCAATAGCTTTTTCAAAAGAACCATCCACTAATTTTGCATAGCCTAGATTATAATAATATGTATAATCTTGTGACTCTTGAGAGTAACAATTATTTGAAAAAAGAACCAATAAACTTATAAATAACGTTGTTGTTATTAGTTTTTTCATTTTATAACACCAAATCGTTTATAAGATAATATTTTAAAACAAAAATGACCACATGCAAGAAACTGTGGTTTTATTTTAAAGTAAAAGCTTATTATAACAAAATACGATCAATGTATAGCTCTCAGGATAGCTTAACAGAGTATTTTTTGACCACCACATAAGAAAAAATGCATTTGATTTCTTCTTAAATCTTTATATTTTGATTGCTATACCAATCCACGGAAGTAAACGATATATGGTTTTAAATTATTATAGGGTGTTTTTTGCTGCTGTGGAGGCAAAAAAACCCAACCAAAAAAAAAAGGAAAAGATATATTTATATAAAA
>JBFMGH010000340.1:0-2022 GCA_040752795.1 Cyanobacteriota bacterium | reverse complement strand
ACTCTCCTCTTTTTCTGGTAAATCTAATAACTTATATGATTCTTTAATTGCTTTTTTAGGGAGAAAAAATAAGCATCAGACTACATATAAATCAAAAAGAGCCCAGAAAAAAGAGAACAAGAGCAGAAGTAATGCAAATAAAGAAGCCAATTTTAAAAAGACAAAAAAAAATGATAATTATGTCAGACCTGTATATGAATATAAAAACATGTTTGATACCAGGTTAAAAGCTGAAATTAACAAGGCAGTTGTCAGTGAGCTCCGCAAAGATGATTCTATTCATAATTTAAATAAATCTAAAAAGCGCATTATATCATTATCCACGTATTTAAAAGAGTATATGGTAGGTTTTGTAACACCTGATGGTGATCACTGGTTTCAGGAATCATTGCCATATTTGTATAAAGGTTGTGTAGCAAAAGATATAGATGATTCTAAATTTGAAGCAGTTGCAAAAGAATTCTGGGGTTTGTTATCTAAAGCAGATAATTACTGGAAGTCTGAAGACTTTCTCGGATATCTTAACGCTATGAAGAAAACACCGGCTGTTAAGGCTACTATTGCAGCTATAGAAGATTTACAGGATAGTGATTTATGTCATTATCGTGAAGTTGCTTTTACCGGTTATCCTTCAAAGATAAAATATATTCCCGAGTTAAATTATTGTGCATATTCAGGCAGAGAGCTGAAATGGGATTCAAATGAGTGGCATAACCCCAGTGCAGAACATATTTTGCCACATTCTGTCGGTGGTGATGATGCTAATTTAGATATCAACTATTTAGTAACTTCAGCCCATTCAAATTCATTAAGAGACAGTATACCTTTATTGGCATTTTTAAAGGGCTGGGACGCTAAAGAGTATATTGAGAAGCATTCAAAATAGTTTTAAGACATAGGTAATATCCGTTGTTTTGCCAGAATAAAGTGGAAATAAAGATTTAGTGCTATATACACAATAAATTGGTAGGGTAAGTAGAGTATAAAGACTATACTGCATACCCATTTAAATATATCCATAAATGTTATACAGAATTGTTCGAAAGTATACATTAGTCCAACTAATATTACAAACAATATGCTAAAAATAAGAATCTGATTAAGACTTAATGTAAAGTTTTCAAGCCATACAAAAGGCAAATTAAGTGGTTGATTTCGCATATAAGAATATTTAAAGAGCCATTTGTATGCATCATTATCAGGGTTTTTTAAATAAGCTTCATGGATTAACTTTAAACCATTTTTTGTTTTAGCCAGTTCTAGATGTAACAGGGTTATGTTGTATTGGTTATCATCGATAACGAGATTATTATTAAGAGCCTTAGTAAAGTATTCTTGAGCTTTATTATGTTCATTTTCTTTTTCATAATAGTTACCCAGAACAAGATTAGCCTCATAATTATTGCTATCAATATTTAAAGCATCTTCAGCTAGTTTTATAGCCCGTTTATAATTTTTAGTCTGATAAAAAGCCTGAGCTGCTAAAGAGTAATAGTAACTATTATTAGGGTTTAAAGCTATTGATTTCATAACAGGTTGAATAGCATTTTTAAATTCATCTGATAAAAAAATGAGTGATTTTGCCTGTAAGAAATAGGCATAATCAGCATTCTGGTCTATTGAAATAATTTGTTCAACATATTTAAGCACTTCGGAAGGTTTTTCAAGTAAATAATAGGTTTTAGCAATATGATATAAAAGATTTATTTCAGAAGGATTGTCTTTATGCCCATTAAGAAATATTGTTAGAGCTTCTTTATACTTTCCCTTCAAAATTTCTGCTGTTCCGTGATTAATTATATTGTCAATTTTTGAGTTTTCATTCATAAATTTACCAAATTTCTCTTAGTTTAAAAGTATTTCTTAATTATTTTATTATACGAATTGAAAAAATTGTAAAGGAACCTTATTTTAAGAACTTTAAATTTTAAGAATTTATTAACTTAAACATATGCCATAGTTACTTATTGTGCTTATTTAATAGTTTTAGACTATATTTACGAAAGTTATAACAATTGTATG
>JBFMGH010000339.1:0-6367 GCA_040752795.1 Cyanobacteriota bacterium | reverse complement strand
ACAGCTGAAATATGTTCTATATGATATATCTTAGATCTTTTAATATTTTGAATTTATAGAAACTATATTTCATCATTGCCTTCCATAATGATACTATTAGAGGTATAAAAAAATTCATTTTCTAATAAGTTTTGTAAAACATTTGTAATTTGATATATTTGTTCGGTAAACTTATGATTAATTGTGTATTCAAAACTAGCAGCATAAATTTTCAATCAATCATTTCTAATAGGAGAAAACAAAAATATGGCTGGCCAGGGATTGTCTTCATTTGAAAATTTACTACAACACCTTCATAACCTCCCATTATGGATCAAACAGGTTATTTATGCGGAGCTTAAAGGTGATCTTGAGTCAAGTGCTGCCAGATTTTCATTAGAAATGATTAACAAAGATGACACATTACAGCTCTATATACCTCAAATAACGTTTTTAGGCAGAAAAGAATTAGAGACAAGATCAAGACAACTAAGATCAGGCACCTATAAATTTCTCGAAGGGTGTGATAAAAACCGCCGTGTACTAGATATTTGCATCGAGAACAGCTGGACACTTGAGCAAAGCTCTATTGAACTTTTAAATTCTATGGATTTAGAATTGGTTTCTCCACCAAGATCAGCGATTATTAATGGCACAGCGCAATATCTAGCTAACAGAATTCGCCTTGGAGAATATTTAATTAAATTAAACAAGATTACTATTGATCAGCTTGATCAGGCACTGAGAACACAAAAATATATTGAGCAGTCGATTGGAGAAAGAACAGGGCTGGCAGAAGTACTTATAAATCTAGGTTATATAACCCAAAACGATACCGAGAGCATATTATTCTTAAAAGAAGAAAGTAAAAAGAAATACGCCCCAACAGTCTGTGAAGATGACGCTCTTAACCTTGCCTCATCAGGAGAATATAACAGGCTCTTGAAAGAAAATCAGGAAACAAAAGCAATGCTTGAAAGAGCTATGAATGAAAATGCACAACTTCGAGAACAGCTAAGAAAGCTCTTAAAGCTTAAATAAAATATTGCAAAATTAATAATCTGGCCACAAGGTAGAACGGAAAGCGATCCGGGTTTAACAGGTTTTTCTTACATTAGTTTTTGTCTACTGATTTTGTATAAAACGTAAGTTATACAGATTCTTGAAAAGAATCTATAGATTCAAGGGTATAGAGGCCAGGTAACAAAGAAGTACATTATCAGAAGCAATTTGTTGTTGTGGCATCACAAACACATGAATCTATAAAAGTTAAAGCAGGCTAAAACCTTTTAGAGCCCATTTCAATATATCATCACCATAGAAAATGATTATTATAGCGCCCAGAACGATAGCAGGCCCCAGTGGCAGATAAGAGAAACTCTGCCTTTCTTTGGATCTTTTCATAAATATAATCAATGCAGTAATAACAATAACAAAACAAACTAACATAATGATAACAGCTACTTGACTTGACATAGCAACAAAAGCATTTAACAAAACAGGTACAGCAGCAAAAATAATTGTAGCCAGCAGTGCATAAAAAGATTTCATATCTTTTTCTTTATAAATATTATAAAAAATCACAGGAATACCGATGACAGCCTGAGCCAAAAAGCTAATAATAATGATTACTACGAGCATTTCCCAGCCAAAGAAAGCCGCTAAGCCAGCACATAATTTTGTATCTCCCATGCCAAAACCATATTTACCCAATGCCACTTCACTCAAATAAGACAGGCCTTCAAAGAATATAACAGCGATAATTATTCCAACGATAGCTGAAGCAAATATACCAGGCAGGTGGATCTGGCCATCAATTAAATAATAAGGTATTTCAAGAGGAAAAGATTTAGGGAAAATTTGAAAAACGAAGTCTGGTCTATCAACGTGGCCAAGGTTAAAGAAGTTATAGAGCAAGCCAATAGGAACAAGAGTTAAACTTGTAATATCGAAAATTAGCTGTTCATATAAATCTGTAACAGTTATAACAACCAAAGCAGCTATTACGATCATCATGGCGAGAGTTTTAATAGACAGGCCAAAAGTTAAAACACAAAGTAAAAATAAGACTCCAGTTGTAAACTCAACTATAGGATATTGAATACTGATTTTATCTTTGCATTTTCTGCATTTACCACCGAGCACAAAGTAACTTAAAACAGGAATATTGTCATAAGGTTTGATTGGCTCATTACATTTAGGGCAATGTGAAGCAGGGAAAACTATTGATTCATTTTTTAATAATCTAAGTGCAACTACGTTTAAAAAACTACCGACGAATAACCCAAATAAGGTTACTATAGTCCATACAAAATATTTATAAGGTAGAAACTGTTCATACATTTCAATCATCAGTTAAATTCTTTCCTATTAAATGAAAACATAGTAATTAGTAAGATTATAGATGTGTATACGATGCCATATAAAAACTTAAGCCCCAGGTCAGGGAGGTTAATAACATATTCAAAGTTATCAATATTATTTTTAATATTGAACACAGAGAGATCCGGGAAAATGTAATGAAATAAAGTGACGAGGTTTAATATCATAGCATTGTTAGAGAAGTTTGCCAGTTCAAGCATAACAGGGTTGAAGTGCCCTATAAGCCAAATACAACTGGCAAAAACCATGCTTAGCAATGGTGTACTAAAGCTTGAAAAAAGGATTGAAACAGCTACAATCAAATATAATTCCATTAAAATAAGGACAACAGAAACAAATGCCAGATATAGCTGGTTTAGAGGAATGTTATAAACAAATAACATTAATAGAAAGACGGCAGACATGAGAGCCACAATAATAGTCATAGTAAAAGAAAGGCCAAAGAATTTACCTAATAGGAATTCCCATCTATCAATAGGCTTTGAGAGAATAATATAAATAGTTCTTCGGTCAATTTCTTTAAAAACGAGGCTTGTGCCGATAAAGATAGCTAAAATAACACCGAAAATATTAATGCTAGCGAGGCCAAAGTCGATAATTATTTTAATATTATTACCAATACTTAAAGAGCCTAAAATAACAGCAAGCAAGCACATTAAAATAGCAAAAATTAAAATAACATATAATATTCTATCTCTAATAGTTTCTTTAAAGGTATTTTTAGCTATAGCAGTAATTTTATCCATAATTATTTCTCCTCACCAGATAAAACTACAATTTCTTCAACAGGTTTAAGATTTTTATCAACCAGTGTTTCATCTTTAATTATGTGAATAAAGTAGTCTTCAAGGTTATTAAATTTTTTATTATTAATGATATTACTAGTTGATTCCAGGTCAAGGATTTTGCCAAGTTTCAGGACGGCAACATAGTCACAGAGTTCTTGAACATCAGACAGAATGTGAGAGTTAAAGAAAATAGTTTTATTTTGTTGTTTTAAAGAAATAATAATATCTCTAATATCTTTTCTACCGAGAGGATCCAGGCCGCTCATAGGTTCGTCTAGCATAACGAGTTCGGGGTCATTTAAGAGAGATTGGGCGATACCGATTCTTTGCAACATGCCTTTTGAGCATTTACCCAGTCTGGTATAGGCTCTTGAAGTCATGCCCACTGTTTCTAACAGTTCATCAATACGTTCTTTTTTCTTTTTGCCTTTAAGGCCCAGGAGGTCTGAGCAGAAGCTGAGTAATTCATAACCATTTAAATACGTATAGAAATAAGGTGATTCAGGCATATAGCCTATTTTAGCCCGCATGTGTTTATCAGTAGACTTTTTGCCCATAATAGACACAGAGCCAGAAGAAGGTTTTAACAGCCCCAATATAACTTTCATAGTAGTAGTTTTACCCGCACCATTAGGGCCAAGCAACCCAAATGTAACACCTTGAGGGACTGAAAAAGTAATTTCATCTAGTATTTTAATGGGAGTTCTTTTAAATTCGCTGTAGAAGTATTTAACAAGATTATTTACTTCGATAATGTTCATTTTTTCCAACCTGTCATTAAGATTTACTTTCCGAGACCTTTTTAGATGTAATAGTTTTAAACAATTCAGAGATTGCTTTTTTTAATCGTCTTGAAACCTGCATTTGAGAGATACCTAATCTTTGAGCAATTTCATACTGACACATATCATTATAATACGTTAATTTAATAACTTCTTTAAGGTTAATGTTAAGGCTTTCTATGGCTTCATTTAGCATAATTCTATCTTCCTGAGCGAGCAGGTATTCTTGATATTTGCTATCAATAAGTTTATCAACCAGGAATTGTTCGCCCTCCTGACCGCTGGAAATAACTTGATCAAGAGAGACGAGTGATTTTCTTCTGTTAGCCTCAGAAGCTTCGTGCACTCTAGAAATAGGTATCTGTAGCTCTTCAGCAATCTCTAAATCAGTAGGAGGCCTGCCTAATTGCCTTTGCAGCCTTTGAATTAATTTATTAATACGCAAAGAAAGTTCTTGCAGCTCTCTAGGAGCTTTGATCATAGTAGCTTTATCTCTAATATAATGTCTAATTTCGCCAGTAATAAGGTATGTAGCATAAGTTTTAAAGTGCGCACCGCCATTTAAATCATACTGATCAATAGCTTTGAGAAGGCCCATAGAGCCTACTTGAATGAGATCTTCAACAGGGTCAGTGCTTCTTCTGGCGAGGCCATGAGAAATTTTTTTAACGAGAGGAAGGTATGCTGCAACAATTTTGTTTCTAATATTTTCACGGACATTTTCATCAGAACAAGAATTATAATTCTTGAACCAATTATGAAGCTCATCTTTGGTTGGCTGATGATAATCAGTATTAGTTCCCAAAGTGTGTCCTTTTCAAAATTCCTCTCTAATAATAAAATCGGAAATCTTTTAAAAACCTTAAATCAAATTTTCTTTAAGAATTATTATAATGTATTTTTAAAGTTTAAGTTACTGAAATTGTTGAGTTTATACCAACATTATTATTAATAGCAACATTTTAGATCAAATAATTTATTGGCTCAAAGAATATGATTTAAGGATAATAAAAAATTATTATGAAAACTATTATTTAAATTCTAGATCTTTGAAAATATTTTAATGAATAAAGTAATAAAAGTGAATGGTTTTAATATCAAAACAAGCAAACGAGCTTAATTAATGAATGAAACGCCACTTTTATTTATTGAAACCAGTTTATTAAATCGGGGAACAAATAAAAAATCGTAGGAGTAAAAAGTTGGAAAGATTTGTAGGAATAATAGGCATATTAATAATTTTATGTATTGCATATGCAATGTCAAATAATCGTAAAGCTATTGATAAACGTCTAGTTATAGTTGGCTTATTACTTCAGTGGTGTATAGCAATATTTATATTGAAGGTAGAGATAGGAAGACAAATTTTTAAAGCCCTTGGAGATTTTATTTCGATGCTTTTAGCATTTTCGGATCAAGGGGCACAATTTGTATTTGGTGTTTTAGCAAAACCAGAATATTTATCAGAAGTTTTTGGTCCAAATAATCAACTTATTTTTGCATTTAAAATAGCGCCAACAATAATATTTGTTTGTTCACTAGTCAGCATATTGTATTATTTAGGGATAATGCAGAAAGTTGTATCAGTAGTAGCAAAGATAGTATTTAAGTTAATGAATGTAAGTGGTGCTGAAGCCTTATCAAATGCGGCCAGTGTATTTGTAGGGCAGGTTGAAGCCCAGATTATGATCAGGCCATACGTGCCAGGTATGACGATGTCAGAGTTACTAGCATCAATGTCAGGCAGTATGGCATGTATAGCCGGAGGGGTAATGGCAGTATATATAGCCATTGGTATCCCTGCTAATTATCTTTTGACAGCAAGCTTAATGGCGATACCTGGAGCCCTTGTCATATCAAAAATAGTGTGGCCAGAGACGGAAGCATCTGAAACCAAAGGAGAAGTTAAGCTTGTAGTAGAAAAAACAGATGTTAATATAGTTGATGCAGCAGCACACGGATGCTCAGACGGAATGAAAATAGCTATTAACGTAATAGCAATGTTAATAGGATTTCTGGCAATAATAGCTATGATTGACTGGTTTTTAGGCCAGATCGGAGATGGTTTGGCTGCATTTGGGTTAAATGCTATGCCAAATATACTTAACTTAAATAATTTAACCTTATCAAGTATACTCGGTGTAATTTTTGCGCCTATGGCGATAGTAATGGGTGTGCCATTTAGTGAAGCAATCCATGTTGGCGGATTAATGGGTACAAAAATTATTGCAACAGAATTTGTAGCATATTTAGAGCTTGCGCCAATATTAAAGGGAATAGGAGCCTATACTTTATCTCAAAAGTCATTAGTAATATCAACATTTGCATTATGTGGTTTTGCAAATATAGCTTCAGTAGCCATGCAGATAGGTGGCATTGGAGAATTAGCACCGACCAGGAAGAGAGATCTGGCAAGATTAGGCATAAAGGCTCTTA
>JBFMGH010000338.1:0-2094 GCA_040752795.1 Cyanobacteriota bacterium | reverse complement strand
TTATCTTATTAGCAGGTTTTCATATAAAATTATTATTAAAGAGATTTATGATCAAACTATGAATAACCAATACTTTATGTTTAAAGAACTTTCTGAAGTGCCTTCTTTAATAAGGCAAAATTTAGATTGTTTCGAAAAAAATACTTTTTTCTCTCCTGACTTCAATTCAAATATAAATCATATAAAGTTTATAGCGAGCGGATCTTCTAACAATGTTGCTCTTGCAGGCAAATATTTATTTGAAGAACTATGTAACATAGAGACCTCACTTGATTTTTCCAGCGAGTTTGTTGCAAAAAAAGGGGCTATAAAAGATGATACTCTTGCCATATGCATTTCTCAATCTGGAAAAACTGCTGATACCCTGTCTGCACTTAATAAAATTAAACAAATTTCAAAATCTCATATTCTGGCAATAACTAATATTAAAGATTCTCCTATCTTCAACGAAGCAGACTCAAATGTTTTAATTGGTGCCGGAGAAGAAAAAGCTATACCTGCAACTAAAACTTTTAGTTTGCAGCTTTTAGCCCTTTTTAATATTGCACTTAAGATCTCTTCTAAACATAATTCTCAAAACAATATTTATAATGATTTAAATTCACTCCCCGAACTTTTAAATTCAATATTTATACTTGAACCCAAAATTAATGAAGTTACTGAAAAACTTTTTAATAACGACCATTTAACAATATTATCTAATGGCATAAATTTTGCTATTTCAAAGGAAGGAGCACTAAAATTTAAAGAAACAAGTTATATTGATTCAAATGGCTATCCAGTGGGAGAATTCATGCACGGTTATATGGCCTTATTAGATAAAAAGAAATCTGTATTAGTTCTTGATTACGATACAAACCCACAGTTAAAAGAAAATATTTTAAAGCTAAAAGAAAAATCAGAAGCCTCAATATTTGCTCTTACTATGAATTCCGAAACAATAGAATTATATGACGATCATATCCTTTTACCCTCAACAAAAACAGAGCTGGTATCTTCTTTTATTTTTGCCAGTTGCTTACAATTAATGGCTTTTTATGGTGCGTGTATTTTAGGTTATAATCCTGATAAGCCCAGAGGCTTAACAAAATATCTTAATTAACTTAATGTATAAATGATTTATAAATTATGGCTTATAACCACCTGAAAAAAATAAATATTTTCAATCTTTCGGACAAGAAGATACAATTAAATCATCTTGACAGAGCCTATAAAGAAGCTTTTGATTTTGATGGTTATGATGGTATAAAGCCATATATTGAAATATACCTTTTAAAAGTCAGAAAAGACCTCCCTATAACAATATCATTTCATAGAACATCAAGAATACTTGACTGTTCAAGATACGAAACCTCTTTTTCCTCTTTAACTGATGGCTTTAATATTTATATTAACTGCCATGAGTTTGCAGATAATGACTATTTAAGCTGGCTTGCCTGCAAATGCATTAAACATATTGAAATTTTGCTAAACAGAGAAAATTATAATTTTGTTTCAGATAAAGATGAGCTATCTAAAAAAAGGGTTCTACCACAGAAAGAGTTCGGAGTTTGTAATAGAAATTGGAAAAAAGATGCTAGAGATGTTCTTTCTATTGAAATTTTGACAGGCCAGTTTGCCAAAGATATAACTGGTAATTACTATACATTATCATGGAAGAAAGAACAGTTCAAAAAAGACTATGATCTAAGCAAATATAATCCGAAACTCATCAAAACTAAACAAGCTCAAAACCTTATGAAAACAATAGATTTATATGAATTAAAACTTGTTGAAGCATTTAAAAAAGCTTTTTTCAACAAATACTATGAGAAATTTGATTACCCTGAAAATGAACTCTGGCTTAGAGACAAAGCTTGGAGATTATTTAAAGCTTCTCATTTTAATCAATCAATAGAAACTCTGAATCAATTAATTAAAATCAATCAACATAATGAAGAATATCACAGATTAAAAGGCACGTGTTATATATATTTAAGAGATTACAAAAACTCAATAGAAAGCTTGAACACTGCTATATTCAACGATCCAAATGAGCCTGAAGGCTGGTATATCAAGGCTAATTGCTTCTACAAATTAGCAAATTATCAACAA
>JBFMGH010000337.1:0-3077 GCA_040752795.1 Cyanobacteriota bacterium | reverse complement strand
AAAACACCCTGTAGTAAATTTAAAGCATATATAATTTACTTACGTGGATTGGTATAATTATTATAAAAAGACAAAATAACTTAATTAAGTTAAAATAAATTTTTATACTGATCCTTGAAAGTAATTTATTGATTCAAGATAGAATAATATAAAGCCATATATCGGATACTTCATTGGATAGTTAAATTATAAATAACAGGTGATGAGGTTCGCCTTTAACCGCTATAAGTATAGCTGATGACTTCTACCGACTTATAGTGTATGGTGGAGGTTTTTTATGGTAATATCAATAGCAATAATAGTATTAATAGCGCTATTATTAAATTATATATTTGTTAAAATTAAGCTGCCTGGCTTATTAGGCATGTTGATTTTAGGTGTTATATTAGGGCCATATGTTTTAAATTGTCTTGATGATTCTTTACTTGAGCTTTCAGCAGAATTAAGACGTGTAGCATTAATAGTTATACTTTTAAGAGCAGGGTTTGAATTAAAAAAAGAGTGTTTAACAAAAGTTGGTCGATCGGTTCTATTATTATCAATAGTACCAGCAATAATAGAAGCAGTTGTTATAACGTTATTAGGCCCATATTTATTTGATTTAACATATCTTGAGTCAGCAATATTAGGCTGTATAATTGCTGCAGTGTCTCCAGCAGTAGTAGTGCCAATGATGATTAATCTCATTGACAGGAAAATAGGAGAGAAAAAATCTATACCAACAATGATGATAGCAAGTTCTTCAATAGATGACGTATTTGTAATAGTTATTTTTACTATTTTGCTTGGTTTTCAGGTTGGTGACAATCAAAATATAGTATTAAAAATTCTAGAGGTACCTGTCAATATAATTCTGGGTGTAATTATCGGGCTTATAACTGGTTTAATGGTACTTTATTTATTTAAAAAGTTTTCACCCAGAGCCACGAAAATGTGTCTTATCTGTCTTGCGGTATCAGTGTTATTGACCTGGTGTGAGGATGATTTATTGAAAGGTATTATCACATTTTCGTCTTTACTGGCAATAATGGCTATGGGGTATATAATACTTGATAAAGATGAAAATATAGCACATAAGGTATCTTCAAAGTTGTCGAAGATATGGGTTTTTGCCGAGATAATATTATTTGTGCTAGTAGGGGCTCAGGTTAATGTAACTCTAGCTTTTAATGCGAGTTTATTAAGTGTTTTATTAATAATTATAGGTCTGGCAGGTCGTAGTATAGGTACATATATTTCTGTTGCCGGTAACAATTTTAACGTAAAAGAGAAAATGTTCTGTGTAATTAGTTATATACCAAAGGCAACGGTTCAGGCTGCAATAGGTGCAATACCTTTAGAAATGGGTGTGCCTGGAGGCGAGGTTATTTTAGCTATTTCTGTTATTTCAATTATGCTTACAGCCCCTCTTGGTGCTATTGGTATTAGTTTAACAGCTGAAAAGTTTTTGGGAAATAAATAAACATGTTTAACCCTGTAACCTCCTCACTGATTCCTGATTTGTGAAGTGTCTGGGTTAAGTTCCCAATATATATTGCAATTATCTGAAAAGCTAAATAGCTAACAGAATTATATTATTAGTGTGTATTATTCAGGATTTTATTAAAAAGTTTAATCCTGTTTATATATAACAGCTTTACCTTCGTCGAGGTCTTCAAGGAACTGTTTAATAGGCTGAATTAATTTTGCCTGTATTGGCAAAGCAAGGTCAAATCTGTAGAAGTTAGAGCCAATAACGTTTTTAGGTATAGGCTCTTGAAGAGTATATGGTCTATCAACGCATAATGTTAAATAATTTTTCTCATAACCTGATTTATTGTGTGTTATTTCAACAGTAAATTTATTACTACTGTGAAATTCAGAGCTGTCGTTTATAAGGCCTCTATTTTGTAGCTCTTGATGGAGGTCAATAAACTCTTTTAGAGTATCTCTCATTTGTTCTAAGTGTCTTTTTTCACAATTTAACAGGCTATTTCTTAGTTCTTTCATACCTGGTCTATAACTATTTTCATCTCTAATGCTGAAATTAATATATGGAGTGCTATCGATAATATCGCATATTTCATTAACAACAGGTTCAGCATTTTGTGCTTTTTGAACGGTAGAATTGAAAGCGGTTTTAGCTTCCTGGAGCCATTTAGCAATGCTTTCAGCAGTATCGGTAATAGAGAATGTTTTAACTGGTGTTGTTAAAGCTTCTTGAGATGCCGGAGACAATTTAGCTTTTGCAACTTTTTCAGGGTCAGTAAAAGAAAGAATACAGGTGGCACTTTTGGCTGTAGGTTTATATTGTGGAGCGACTTCAAAGTTACCGGGTTCTTTTTCAACAGTTTCTCTGAGTGTTTGCCTGAAAATGACAAGATCTTCTTTAGGGCCTTCTTTAAGAAATAAATGAGCATCAATGCTCTGTGGCACATTATCTTTAGCATCGACCTTAAGAATACCTTTAAAAGAAATATTAGATAATTGTGTGGGGTTAATGTGCATAAAACTCTCCGATTTTGTTATTGTAGTAACTACACTTATATAGTATTAATTTTCAAACAAAAATTTTGTTGCTCTTTTTTGACAGAAATTTTAAGAGAAGTTAAGTTGTTCATAAAAAATATTCTATGAATAAAAACTTAAAATACTGGAGCCAGGCTCAATGAAGAAATTATAGGAATTATTATTAAATTTAATAAATTACTTTTTAAAAAAGTTATATTATAGTAAACGCATGAAATTATGAGACATAACTGGAAATCATAAGGGTGTTATGCTCGCCTTCGGCGGGCATAACACCCGAACCCTTTATTTTCTGAAGTCTATTTTATTTATGTGTTCATTATAGATTAATTATACTTATCCTTGAAAGTAATCTATAGATTCCAGATTATCCCGGTTAATTCGTAAATTTGTTACAAACTCTTAAGGCTCAAGTAATGACTTAAGTTAAAGATTTATGCATTTATTACTCCGACCTCCTAAAGTTTGACAAAAAGATTAAGAAGCACTTGCATAATGTACTTTTACACCAGAAAAATAGTTCTGAATTTTTTGTGGATTTTTTTGAAAACTTTTTAATTTGCTTATCA
>JBFMGH010000336.1:0-2969 GCA_040752795.1 Cyanobacteriota bacterium | reverse complement strand
CTTTAATATGCTCTACAGCTGATTATGACGATAATGGTAAAAAGTGTAATTAGTTATTCTAGCTTTAAATTATTCTATAATCTGGAATCTATAAATTGCTTTCAAGGAATAGAATAGAATAGAATAGAATAGATAATTAAATCTTACGGAATTATTAGTTACATCACATAGCAATAATTAATCTTCTGTCGGTAATTTAACAATAGTTAACCAGAAATTTTCAATTGATTGGACAACATGAATAAACTGTTCAAGGTCAACAGGCTTTGTTATAAAACAGTTGGCGTGTAGCTTATAAGTTTGTAATATATCCTCATCGGCTTTAGAAGTAGTAAGTATGACTACAGGAATTGATTTTAAGTCATTGTCATTTTTAATATCGGCTAATAGCTCTTTACCATCTTTTTTAGGTAGGTTTAGGTCTAACAAAATTAAATCTGGTCTGGGTGCATTAGAAAACTTACCCTCTTTTTTAAGAAACTGCATTGCCTCAATGCCATCAGTAGCAACATATAAAGTATTTTTTACTTTACCTTCTTTTAAAGATTCTTTAGTAAGTCTGACGTCTCCTGGGTTATCTTCAACCAGGAGAATATCGATAGGGTTTGCGCCGGGTAAATTACCTGCCATTTATATCTCTCCTTCCATAAGGTTTTTAGGTATTGTAAAGAAGAATGTAGAGCCAGTGCCTTCAGCGGATTCAACCCAAATTTTGCCTTTATGACGTTCTGCGATTTTTTTACATATTGAAAGCCCAATACCTGTGCCGGAATAATCAGCTATAGAATGTAATCTCTGGAATATAATGAAGATTCTGTCAAAGAAATCTGAGTTGATGCCAATACCGTTATCTTTAACTGAAAATAGCCAGTGATCAGGTTCTTCTTTAAATGAAACATGTATTACAGGATCTGAATTCCCTTTAAATTTAATAGCATTACTGATTAGGTTTTGAAATAACTGTATCATTTGAATTTTATCAGCATAAATAACTGGTAAATCATCGTTTGTTATTGATGCATTGGAGTCATTAATAATCATCTGAAGGTCTGTAAAAACTTGATTAAGACAGTGATTCATGTCTGTTTTTTCAAAAGGTTTACCTCTGGTGCCGACTCTTGAAAAAGTTAGAAGGTCATTTATAAGATTCTTCATTCTATTGGCACCGTCAACAGCATAATCTATGAATTCTATAGCATCTGTATCAAGCTTATCGGCATATCTTCTTTTTAAGAGTTGAACATAGCTGGCTACCATTCTGAGGGGTTCCTGAAGATCATGAGAGGCAACATATGCAAATTGCTCCAGTTCTCTATTAGATCTTTTTAAATCTTCAAGAGTTTGTTTTAATTTGTGTTCAGTTTGAATTCTTGTTGAAATATCAATAACAAAAGCAAATTTAAATTCTTTATCACCTTCTTTAATGTAGTTAGCACTTAATAATACGTTAGCATATTGGTTATTTTTCTTTTTATATCTAGTTTCTATTGAAAGTGCTTTTTGAACTTTAAGTTGCTCCCAGTGTTTTTTCCAGGTATGATTATCTAATGATTCGTCTAAATCATATATATGCATATTTAAAAATTCATTTTTTGAATACCCGAAGAAGTTAATGGCTTTTTCATTAACGTATTGAATTTTACCATTACTATTGACCCAATAAACAGAATTTGAACTCTTCTCTACAGAAAATTGGGCTAATTTTAATAACTCTGTAAGACAAATTAATTCTTCATTTTGCGAAGTCAATGCTTCTTTTTTCGCCAAAAGCTCTTTATTTTGCGAAATTATCTCTTCTTCTTTGGCCTGTAATTCTTCATTTTGTGCAGTTAGTTCTTCTTCTCTGGCCTGTAGTTCTTCATTTTGTTTAAGAAGCATTTCTTCTTTAGAATTAATAATAGTGAGATTTTCTGAAGCAATTACACCTAATAATCTGGTCAGCTGGCTTAAAAACTTAATATCTTTTTCAAATTTAGTCTTTTCAACTACCGGAACTTTTCTCAGAGCCTCTAAATATGAAGTTTCATCGAAATTATATTTTGTTGCCTGTTCTTTAAATCTTTGTATATCAGGCTTTTCTATAAAAAACTGTCCTATAAAAAGTTCTGCTATAAGTCTATCATTAATAATAATTGGTGTAGAAACATCCATAAGGCCATGAGCACAATTGTGAAAGTTAACACTGTCAGGATTTTTAAGAGCTTCAGAGAGTGCATAGTCACTTTTCAGGCAGGCATCAATAGCAACTTCAGACTTTCTGTGAAAATCGGTGCAAATTTGCTGCCATTTACTTTTATATAGAACTTTTTGTGATGGATGTTCAATAACTGCTATAGCATAACCGGTCGATTCAGCAAATGAATCTAATATGTCAGAGAGTTTATTAAAATCAAGTAATTCATCTGTTTTAAAATTCATTAACTCACCTGTTTATTGGCAGTAAAAACCAGAATGTAGAGCCTTCCCCCACTTCGCTATCCAGGCAAATAAAGCCTCCATGCATTTCAACCAGTTTTTTGCTTAGGGCAAGACCAATACCGGTCCCTTTAAGAGCAAAGTTTTGACTGTGTTCAAGTTGAACAAATTCATTAAATACACGACAAAAATCTTCTTTTTTAATACCTTTACCAGTATCACAAACAGAGAATTTCAGGTTGTTTGAATCAGTTTTTTCAACTTTAATATCAACGTTTCCACCACTATCGGTAAATTTTAATGCATTAGATAAAAAATTAAGTAATACCTGTTTGATTTTTCTTTTATCGCAGTCAAAATGAGAAATACTTTCAGTTATAAAGTAATTGAAAGTTATTCCTTTATCTTCAAATTGTTGTTTCATTAAAGAATAAATATCAATTATAAAATCGTTTATATTTACTTCATTAAGTTCAAGATCCATTGAACCTGCTTCAATTTTAGTAATATCAAGCACGTCATTAATTAACTCTAAAAGGTGTTGCCCGCTGGAA
>JBFMGH010000335.1:0-3926 GCA_040752795.1 Cyanobacteriota bacterium | reverse complement strand
CTTGTTTACTTCTTGTATTGTCACTATTAGAACTCCTTGTTTCATTTTTTATCCTCCAATTTTTTTTATTGAAAACCGGACATTTTTACTTTGTTCTAATAGGACATTTTCATTTTGGTTCTACAATTTTCTAGTAGAAAACATCTATTAAGAATGTGATTTTTACCGATGCAATAAAAAGAATAAATTTGTATTATTGAAATATAATTTTAGGGGGAACTAACTTGATAGTTTCACGAATTAAAGGCAATAATTTGTGCAAACCAGCTGGAATTGGTAAAGACGATTCTTCTTCCAGAAGAGTAGCTGATGATGTTGGCGAACAAATGACTCAAAATGGCCAGAATGGAATGACTCAAATTGAGACACAGCCAGGAGATACTCTTGAAAGCGTAGCAAAAGGACATTTACAAGGGTCTGGCCAAAAAGTTGACCTGGGTAATCTTCTTTTTGAACAGCGTAATATTTTACATCAAAACTGGGATCAGATTCAAGGAAACATGAAAAATAAATCAAATAACCCTAAAGATTTAATGACATTTAGAGGCATGGAATTACCACAAGGTATAAAGATAAATTTAAACGAGACACATACTCAATATAGCAACACTCCTACAAATCCGGTAGAAAGATCAACCCTAGATCCTTCCCAAAGGCCCAACGGGGCAAATGAGACTGATAACACAACCTCTGATGCAGCAGAAGCTCAGAATGACAGCAATAATGATAGCTATGCAGGCGCAGGTGTTATCTCTAATACAGGTTATGCACTTGAATTGCACAATGTAGGGCTGTCTGATGAAGTAAAGCAAGGTATGAATAAATACATGAATAAAAATAAGATTTTTTAATGTTTTATTTATTCTTTGGGCATTTATTCGATTTAGAATAAAGTTCAGTGTTTTCAAGCTCTTTTTTTTCTTGAACAGGAATACCTGAAGGTTTCTTAAGTGAAGATCTACAATCTTTGCAAATAATGTTTTTTGTTTCAAGTCTGGTTTTTTGTCCACAAACTTCACATTGAGCCCATACTTTTTTGAAAAACATTATTCGACTCTCAATCAAATATTTTCGAAAGTTTTTTTCAGGTATACCAGTTTCTTTTTCAATATTTTCAAGAGTTGGTTTTTCTTGTTTTGCAATCCAATCCCTTATTATGCTAAGGTGATTTTCTCTTTCTCGAACACAATCCCTGCATATGTTTTCCTGATCTTGACTAAAAATTTTTCCACATTCTTGACAATTTGCTATTCCCATTAATAACCTCTAATTTATGTTTTACTTATAACTATTACTAACAATTATAAATTAATTTATATTTTATTAAATTATATATTAATTAATCTATAAAATAAAATGCTTTAAAAAAATTATGATATTTTTTCATTGATTTGTTCATATGTTCCAACCTGATTTCTACCATTATTTTTTGCGAAGTACAGAGCCTGATCAGCGATTTCAATAAGCTGAGAGGATGAGTCAGCGTGCTCAGGGTAATTAGCTAGTCCAATGCTTATTGTTATTTCTTTATAAACACTATCTTTAAATAAGAAAACAGTATCATTAATAATATTTCTTAGTTTATGAGCCACAAGAAGGCTATTATCATAATTAGCATTATAAAGAATTATAGCCATTTCTTCGCCACCATATCTTGCAACTAGGTCTGAGGTTCTAACAGATTTTCTTAGTGTTTGTGCAACCTGTCTTAATATAGCATCACCAGCTCTGTGTCCATAACTATCATTAAATTTTTTAAAATGGTCAATATCTATCATTAATAGTGAAATTCTATCATCGTGCCTTTTAGCTCTCAGCAAATCGCGAGCAAGAGTTTCTTGAAAATATTTATGGTTATATAAGTTTGTCAAACCATCTTTAATTGCTAGCTGGAAGGTATCTTCGTAAGCTTTGGAAAGAATTGTATACTTTATCAGGAATGTTGTAATAAATACGATAGTCATGAATCCTAGAGGATAGATAATTTCAATCCAGGTAGAGAATTGACCAAAAAGTAATAAGGCCAGAGCAATATAACCAAGAAAAAGAGAGCCATATGTAAAGACAACACTAAATCCTGATTTAAGCTTCATTACAGCGATACTTACTACAAAGCTAAATAATAATGCTATTAAAAAATTAACTACTGGATGTGGTTTAGTAATGAAATTATTACGATTAAGGAGATTATCTATTATACTAGCTTGAACTTCAGTTCCACTAATAGCTTTTGAAACTGGTATTGTTAGTTTATTAGGTCCTGCAAATGTTTCACCAACTATAACTATTTTATCTTTAAACAACTTGGGGTCTAATAGGGGTGTTTCATCATTTTGAATGTTAAAATAGGATTCAAGCACATCACACATCCTATAATGTGTATATCCACCGGTAGGAGCCATCCATTTAATCATTATTTTGCCATTTTTATTAATTGGCAAGACTTTATTTCCCATTTTAAGATTTCCATCAGGCAGAAATTCTAGTTTTGAATCTTTTTGTGGCAAGAAAGCTCTAACTGTAGACAGAGCCAGACTAGGGTAAAGGTTTTGATTATAGCTAAAAATAGGTATTATCTCTCTTAATACGCCATCCTCATCTGAAGAAACATTAATAGCACCTATTCCTTTTCCATCTTGCAGAAGTTGAATAAATATTGGTCCGAAGGTTAAATATTCAATATCACGGCGATATTTAAAAGAGCTAAAGAGGTCTTCATTTATTACATCAAGCTTGTAATCAGCTAATTCATTTCTTAATGTTTCACTATTGATTTCAAGAAGTTCTTTTCTAAGATGATTTAATATTTTCATTTTAGCTTCAGGATTTTGCAGTTTTTGAATTTCTTTATCTTTACTGAGAGTTTCAACAAAAGTATTATATGAATAGCTAAATACTACAGGGAAATAAACATTGTTTGCTTTTTTAATTGCTTCCAGAAAAGGGGTTGATGATTCAAGGTCAAGTTTAGAGCCCTCAAATTTATTATTAAAAGCAATTACTTTTGCACCAGAGTATGATAAAAAATTAATAATATTTGCGGTAGTTTGGTCGGGATTAATATGGTTTGAGAGCATTAATTCTGGTTTAGACTCGGCTTTTTGTAGACTTAAATCATCAAGCACTACTAAAATAATTCTATTATCAATTTTTTCAGGAGTTTGCGTTTGCTCAAATCGCCAATCAAGAGTTTTTAGTTCAAAACTGTCAATAGTTTGATCAAAAGAAATTAGCTTTATAGCCGCAGTAAAGAGTATTAATGCAATGAAACAAGTTATTGCAGTAGTAGTTTTAGGATATTTACTTGATATAGCCTTTATATTGAACATAAAAACTAAATTTTCCAGTACTTAATAATATATTTTACCTTAACAACAATTGACTCAACAATACTTTATAATTTAAACAAAAATAGATCAATGTTAATGAATGTTTTTAAATTTTTACAGAGTCTGAAAAACTTTGATATTGCAAATAACAGGGTATAAAGTGTATAATGTATAATAAAAAGTACTTGAAATTATTAATTATTTGCATAAATGTATTAAATAGTAAGTAAGAAATAACAATTAAATATTATCGCGGGGTGGAGCAGCCAGGTAGCTCGTTGGGCTCATAACCCAAAGGTCGTCAGTTCAAATCTGACCCCCGCAACCAAGTCAGTGGAAGGTTCTAATAGGACCTTCTTTTTTGTTGTGCCTGTGTTTCCTTTATACATAGCTTTTTCCAAAAACACTTTAATCGGGTCAAATTGAAATTCTGCTACCGTTCAGACTATAGTCTGAGAAATTCGTCTACTTAGTCTGAGATTCCGTGTTAAAAGTCAATAAACAATTTTATTAATGAACTGGAGAACTAGCCAGATAAACCTGGTCTGGCTAGTTCTCCTTCTTGGTTGAATTTTCTTTTTCCTGTCCAATCTGGAT